>NZ_JBHFKV010000073.1:0-16272 GCF_042879355.1 Photorhabdus sp. RM71S
ATCGCCCCCGAAAAACACGGGGTGGGAAAACACCGAATGAATTATTTAAGGGAATACGAACATGTTTACTTCCAGATTAACGATGTTGCACTTATTATGTGAATCTACCAACAAATATAATTTCGTAGCTAAATATAGATTTTTCATTTACTATACACTGTACATTCTGATTTAAACTATTCTTCTAACACTAGGTTAGGAAATATGAACTAACATCACATAATTTACCCTTTTCCATAAATTTACCTCCCTTCTATTATAATAAAAACTAAATTTTATCTCTAATTAGAGGGAAGGTGTATCCTTAACCTATCAAGGACGATGAGAATATAAACCAAAAACAATCTATGAAGCAATTAAAATATCACAATCAGGTCGGACAGGCAGAACATCGTCATAATAGTTCCGCCTGAAAATAAATAGATTAAATAGAAAATATCTTTATGATCTCAATCTAATTCCCTCATCTTTCTAGAAAAATACAGTTCTTAATTCATATTTACAATCCTATCAATTAAACTAAACTGAGATAAACTCTATCTTCCAGCAACGTGAATCATTGAGATAAAGGCGAGGTTTATCCGTATCAGAATTCCATTCGAAATCAACAATAAGTTGAGTACTGGGATGAAAATAACTATTTTCGTAAACCCACCGTAAGACTTCTTTTTCCCCAGGCAAGATAACCGCCTCAATATAAATCTCATCACCCGATACTTCAATATTAATCATTGATTCTGTTTCATGATTATAATATCGACCTGATAATCGCTGAATATCAATATCACCTTTATCAGTCATTTTCCTCAAATAAAAAACATTGCCATTTTCATCAATCTGCTCCAGTGCGATAACACTATTATTTTCAATGACAGGTCTGAATCGAATTTCTCCACCCTTCTCTTGGAATGTTCCATCAGCGTTAAAGGTTATCGGATTACCTTTCTCGAATAAATTACCTAGTAAATAGCAATCTTCTTCCTTAGTAATAATATAGGGATAGGGATCTGCCCCTTTGAACATACCGGTGATATCAATATTACTGGTTCGACAATGCTCTGGCTCAGTCATATCAGTATTAAATAATACATTAAGACATTGATTAGTCAATTCAACGGTATTAATACCTGTTGCAGCAGTAATCACGATACCTAATTTAATATCAGGTAAAACACAAACCTCAGCTTTAAAACCACCATAAGAACCATCGTGACGTATTATCTTTTGCCCTTCACGTTGGCTAAGCATCAAACCGTAAGCATAATTGTTACGATTGCCATTGGTTAAATTTGGTGTATGGGATAATTGCGGCAACATATCCCGAACAATCGATGGTGAATAAAATGCTTTCATCCAGCGACATAAATCACTGACTGTAGAACGTAGCCCCGCACTCCCTATAGTTGAATCGTTATGATCCGATCTTATCCATTGATTTGCATCTTCGTTGTAGACATAACCTATTGCCCGGTCTGAAATAACCTCAGTCACCTCATCATAGAAAGAGGTATTATTCATCTTTAATGGAATAAAAATATTTTCTTTCGCATATTCTCTTAACGATTTACCTGAAACCACTTTGATAATTTCCGCCAACAAATTATAACCCGTATTGCTATAGCGAAAATATTCCCCAGGCGTAAAATTAAGCTTTCGTTGCCGTTGAATCAGTTTTCTCAATAAATCCATACTGCGGTGGTCAAAATCTGAGTTTTTACCTGCCAAGCCATAAGGAACATATTTATCCCGTAACCCACTGGTATGATGAATAAGATGCTCAATAGTAATATCAGAGAAATGTGCTGGGAAATAATCCACATATTTTCCAACTTTATCCTTGACGTTGAGCTTTCCTTCTTTTTCCAGCAAAGCAATACAAAAGGCGGTGAATTGTTTTGAGACACTCGCCATATAGAATTTCGTATTTGGGGTTACAGCAGCAGAATGTTCAATGCTAGATTGCCCGATATAGCGCTTATAAATGGTTTCATTTCCGTGGGTAATAGCAACTGCGAGAGCGCCACCTTTTTTCTTATTTTCAATATCAATTAAATTATCTATTTTATTAAGAAGAGACTTAATATTATCTCTAGATATCGTCAATTTCATCATTAATTTCCTTACTTAAGGTTATATAAACAGAATATATATAGTCTGATAATACGGTGTAACAGGGCAGAACACGAATATGAAAATTCCATCTAAGATAATTACAATCTAATATAATTCAATCCATCCTTCCAAAAAAACACGGTTCTTAATTCATATTTACAACCCTATCAATTAAACCAAGACGAATTCTATCTTCCAACAATATCCATCATTAACATAAACACGAGGTTCATTTGTATCAGAGTTAAATTCAAAATCAATAATCAACTCTGTCGCCGGAAGAAAATAACTGTTCCCATAAATCCACCGTAAAGCTTCTCTCTTTCCCGGTAAGATAATTGCATCAATATAAATCTCATTACCTAATACTTCAATATTGATAATCGATTCTGTTTCATGATTATAATAACGCCCTGACAATCGATGAATATCGATATCACCTTTATCGATCATTTTTTTCAAATAAAAAATATTGCCATTTTCATTAATCTGTTCTAATGCAATAACACGGTCATTTTCAATGATAGGTTTGAAGCGGATTTGCCCACCTTCCTCTTGAAATGTGCCATCCGCGTTAAAGATAATCGGATTGCCTTTTTCGAACAAATTACCTAATAAATAGCAATCTTCTTTGGTAATAATATAAGGAAATGGCTCCATTCCTTTGAAAATACCGGTAATATCAATATTACTGGTCCGACAAGGCTGTTTGTTTGGTTCAGGAACACCGGTATTAAACAACGCATCAAGACACTGCCTGATAAACTTATAGACATTAGTATTTGCTGCGGAGGTAATAGCGATACCTAATTTAGCATCAGGCAAAATGCACATTTCTGATTTGAAACCACTATAAGAACCACCATGTCGCATTATCGTTTGCCCTTCACGTTGGCTAATAATCAAACCGTAGGCATAATTGTTACGATCGCCATTAGTTAGATCTGGCATATGGGATAACTGAGGCAATAACTCCTGAACAATCGATGGCGAATAAAATGCCCTTATCCAACGACACAAATCATTTACCGTAGAATAAAGCCCTGAACCACCAACCACCGCATCATTGAGATCATATCTTCTCCACTGGCGCGACGCCTCGTTATAAGCATAACCCATTGCCCGATCAGAGATAATCTCGGTTATATCATCATAGAAAAAGGTATTTTTCATCTTTAATGGGGCGAAAACATTTTCTTCCGCATATTCTCTCAATGATTTACCTGAAACCACCCTGACTATTTCCGCTAATAAATTATAGCCCGTATTACTATAGAGATAATATTCTCCAGGCATAAAATTAAGCATTTGTTGCCGTTGAACCATTTTTCTCACCAAATCAATATGACGGTGGTCAAAGTCCGAGTTTTTACCTGCCAGATTATAAAGCCCAAATTGATCCTGTAATCCACTGGTATGGTGAATAAGATGTTCAATGGTAATATCAGAGAAGTGCGCAGGAAAATAATCCAAATATTGTCCAACTTTATCCTTGACGCTGAGCTTTCCTGCTTTCTCCAACAAAGCTATGCAAAAAGCGGTGAATTGTTTTGAAACACTCGCTAAATAGAATTTAGTATTAGGTTTTACCGCCACAGTATGTTCGATGTTAGCCTTTCCTATATGGCGCTGATAAATAGTTTTATTGCCGTAGGTAACAGCAACTGCGAGAGCGCCACCCTTTTTCTTATTTTCAATATCAATTAAATTGTCTATTTTCTTAAGAAGAGATTTAATATTATCTCTAGATATCGTTGATTCCATCATGAACTTCCTTATTTAAGGTTATAAGACAGAGCATATATACGATCTGATATACCCGTTATCTTTCAAGTTGCCTCTTTGTTGGCTGCACTCGGTCACATCGTTACCTATGCTCCCGGGGATTCGCTCCCTTGCCGTCTCGATGCATCTTGAAATCCATAGGGTATATCACTTTATAAATTAAACTGCGACAAATTCTATCTTCCAACAACGTGAATTACTGATATAGAGATGAGATTTATTGGCATCAGTATCTAATTCAAAATCAATAATCAGTTCAGTACTGGGAGAGAAATAACTATTCCCGTAAATCCGCCGCAAGACTTCCTTTTTACCAATATAAATTACCCCATCAATATAAATCCCATCGCCAGAAGCGGAAACAGTAATCGTTGCTTCTGTTTCATGACTATAATATCGCCCTGCAAATCGCTGAATATCGATACCTCCGTCATCAACCCTCTTTTTAAGATAAAAAACATTGCCATTTTCATTAATCTGTTCCAATGCAATAACACTGTCATTTTCAATAACAGGTCTGAACCGGATTTTCCCATCCTCCTCTTGGAATGTTCCATCAGAGTTAAAGATAATCGGATTGCCTTTCTCGAATAAATTACCTAATAAATAACAATCTTCTTTGGTAATAATATAAGGATAAGGTTTTATTCCTTTGAAAATACCCGTAATATCGATACCACGAGTCCGACAAGGCTGTTTTTCTAGTTTAGTACCATTGGGATTAAACAATACATCAAAACACTGTCGAACAAACTTAGAGACATTAGTATTCATTGCAGAAGTAACAGTAATACCTAATTTAGCATCAGGCAAAATACAAACTTCTGATCTGAAGCCGCCATAACCACCATCATGTCGTATTATCTTTTGCCCTTCACGTTGATTGATCGCAAAACCGTAAGCATAATCGTTACGATTGCCATTAGTTAAATCTGGCGTACGAGACAATTGAGGCAATAGATCCTGAACAATCGATGGTGAATAAAACGCTCTCATCCAAAGACACAAATCATTCACTGTAGAATACAGCCCCGAACCTCCTACCACCGCATCGTTGAGATCTTCTCTTATCCATCGGTTCGAGTCCTCGTTATAGGAATACCCCACTGCCCGGTCAAAAATAATCTCGGTAACATCATCATAGAAAAAGGTATCTTTCATCTTTAATGGGGCGAAAACATTTTCTTCTGCATATTCTCTCAGCGATTGACCTGAAACCACTCTGACTATTTCCGCCAGTAAATTATAGCCCGTGTTGCTATAAAGATAATATTCTCCAGGCGTAAAATTAAGCGCTTGTTGCCGTTGCGTCAGTTTTCTCACCAAATCAATATGACGGTGGTCAAAGGCTGAATTTTTACCTGCCAGGCTATAAAGTAAAAATTGATCACGTAATCCACTGGTATGGTGAATAAGATGCTCAATGGTAATATCAGAGAATTCTGCGGGAAAATAATCCAAATATTGTCCAACCTTATCCTTAACGCAAAGCTTTCCTTCTTTCTCCAACAAGGCTATGCAAAAAGCAGTAAATTGCTTTGAAACACTCGCCAAATAGAATTTAGTATTAGGTTTTACAGCAACAGTATATTCAATGTTAGCCTTTCCGATATAGCGCTGATAAATGGTTTTATTGCCGTGGGTAACAGCAACAGCAAATGCTCCACCCTTTTTTTTATTTTCAATATTAACCAATTCGTCTATTTTCTTGAGAAAAGAGTTAATGTTATCTGTAGATATCTTCGATTCCATCATGAACTTCCTTATTTAAGGTTATAAAACAGAACATATATATTCAACCTAATAGCAATACATATGTGGGCAGTACTGTAAGACGTAAACAGGAAACATCCAAGTAATAATGACTATCATTTAATGTATGAATGGCAATATAAAGTAACTACGGAAGCTGATGTTTTCAAAAAACAGACAGAACATAAATATAATAGTTCTGCCTGGAACAAAATGCATCTAATAGGAAATATCTTTAGGCCATCAATAGCATTAATTTCATTCTGCTATAATAATGCCGTTCTTCTATTCTGACTTATCACTTTATAAATTAAACTGCAATAAATTCTACTCTCCAACAACCCCAGTCATTGATATAAAGGTGAGGCTTATTCATATCAGAGTCCAATTCAAAATCGATAACAAATTCAGTACTCGGGGAGAAATAACTATTACCGTAAACCCGCCGTAAAACCTCTTTGTTCTCAGGATAAGTAACCCCATCAATATAAATTTCATCTCCAGAAGCGGAAATAGTCACCGTTGCTTCTATTTCATGACTATAATAATTCCATAACAATTTCTGAATATCGATAATATCGTCATCAGTCATCTTGTTAAAATAAAAAACATTGCCATTTTCATCAATCTGTTCCAATGCGATAACACTATTATTTTCAATGATAGGTCTGAATCGGGTTTTACTTCCCTGCTGTTGGAATGAGCCATCAGAGTTAAAAGTAATCGGTTCGCCTTTTCCGAATAAATTGCCCAATAAATAGCAATCCTCTTTGGTGATAATATAAGGATAAGGCGTTGCCCCTCGGAAAATTCCTGTGATATCGATATCACAGGTTAGACAATGTGGTTTTTCCGGTTCAATTATATTCGTGTTAAACAACACATCAAGACACTGTTCAATCCATTGAATGACATTAATATTCGTTGCAGAGGTAATAGCGATACCTAATTTAGCGTCAGGCAAAATACAAACATCAGATTTGAAACCAGCATAGGAACCATCATGCTGTATTATTTTTTGCCCTTCGCGTTGACTGATAATCAAACCGTAAGCATAATTATTGTGATTGCCATTGGTTAAATCTGGTGTACGAGATAATTGAGGCAACAGTTCCTGAACAATGGATGGTGAATAAAATGCTCTTATCCAACGACACAAGTCATTCACCGTAGAATAAGCCCCTGTGCCACCTACCACCGAACCATTGAGATCATATCTTGCCCACCGGTTCGGTTCCTTGTTATAAGTGTAACCCATCGCCCGATCAAAAATAATCTCTGTGACATCATCATAGAAAGAAGTATCTTTCATCTTTAACGGAGCGAAAATATTTTCTTCTGCATATTCTCTCAATGATTTACCTGAAACCACACTGACGATTTCCGCCAGCAAATGATAGCCCGTGTTGCTATAAGTATAATATTCGCCAGGCGTAAAATTAAGCGCTCGTTGCCGCTGCGTCAGTTTTCTTATCAAATCAATATCATGGTAATCAAAACGCGAGTTTTTACCTGCCAAGCGATAAAGTAAAGATTCATCACGTAATCCACTGGTATGATGAATAAGATGTTCAATAGTAATATCATAAAATTCTATCGGGAAATAATCCAAATATTGCCCAACTTTATCTTTGACGCTGAGCTTTCCTTCTTTCTCCAATAAGGCAATGCAAAAAGCTGCGAATTGTTTTGAAACACTCGCCAAATAGAACTTAGTATTAGGTTTTGCAGCCACAGCATGTTCAATGCTGGCTTTCCCGATATGACGCTGATAAATGATTTTATTGCCGAGGATAACCGCAACGGCGAGAGCGCCCCCCTTCTTTTTATTTTCAATATTAACCAGTTCGTCTATTTTCTCGGTAAATAACTTAATCTTATCTGTAGATATAGTAGATTTCATCATGAAACTCCTTATTTAAGGTTACAAAATAAAATATATACGGCCTGATATCAATACATATACAAACAGTACTGTAAGACGTAAATAAGAAATATCCAAGTGATAATGGTTATCATTTAATATGTGAATGGCAATATAAAGTAATTATCGGAGCTGATGTTTAAAAAAACAGACAGAACATAAACATAATATTTCTGCCTGGAACAAAGTGCATCTAATAGAAAATATCTCTAGCTCCTCAATAGTATTAACTCTATTCTGCTATAACCATATCGCTCCTAATTCTAATTTATCACTTTATAAATTAAACTGTGACGAATTCTATCTTCCAACAACGTGAATTACTGATATAGAGATGTGGTTTATTGCTATTAGGATCTAATTCAAAATCAATAATCAGTTCAGTACTGGGAGAGAAATAACTATTCCCGTAAATCCGCCGCAAGACTTCCTTTTTACCAATATAAACTACCCCATCAATATAAATCCCATCGCCAGAAGCGGAAACAGTAATCGTTGCTTCTGTTTCATGACTATAATATCGCCCTGCCAATCGCTGAATATCGATACCTCCGTCATCAACCCTCTTTTCAAGATAAAAAACATTGCCATTTTCATTAATCTGTTCCAGTGCAGTAACACTGTCATTTTCAATGATGGGTCTGAACCGGATTTTGCCTCCTTGCTCTTGGAATGTACCGTCAGAGTTAAAAATAATCGGGTTACCTTTTTCGAATAAATTACCTAACAAATAAGTCTCCTCCTTGGTAATAATATAAGGATAAGGCTCTTTCCCTCGGAAAATACCGGTGATATCGATATCACTGGTTAGGCAATACGGTTCTTCTGGCTTAATATCGGTGTCAAACAAGATATCAATATTCTGTTCCACCCATTTAGAAACATCAACACCTATTGCAGCGGTAATCGCGATACCTAATTTAGCATCCGGTAAAATACAAACATGAGATTTGAAGCCAGCATAAGAACCACCATGTTGTATTATCGTTTGCCCTTCGCGTTGACTGATAATCAAACCGTAAGCATAATTATTGCGATTGCCATTGGTTAAATCTGGTGTACGGGATAATTGAGGCAACAGATCCTGAACAATCGATGGTGAATAAAATGCTCTCATCCAACGACACAAATCATTCACGGTGGAGTGACCCCCACCACCACCCACAGCAGAATTATTGATATCGTCTCTTACCCACTGGTGCAGCTTATTATTATAAGCATAACCTATAGCCCGATCAGGAATAATCTCGGTTATATCATCATAGAAAAAGGTATCTTCCATCTTTAATGGAATGAAAATATTTTCTTCCGCATATTTCCTCAACGATTTACCTGAAATTACGCTGACTATTTCCGCCAGTAAACTATAGCCCGTGTTGCTATAGAGATAATACTCCCCAGATGTGAAATTAAGTGCCTGTTGCCGTTGGACCAGTTTTCTCACCAAATCAATATGACGGTGATCAAAGTCTGAATTTTTACCTGCCAAGTGATAAAGTAAAAATTTATCCCGTAACCCGCTGGTATGGTGAATAAGATGTTCAATGGTAATGTCAGAAAATTCTGCGGGGAAATAATCCAAATATTGTCCGACTTTATCCTTGACCCTGATCTTTCCTTCTTTCTCCAATAAGGCTATGCAAAAAGCCGTGAATTGTTTTGAAACACTCGCTAAATAGAATTTAGTATTAGGTTTTACAGCTACAGCATGTTCAATGCTAGCTTTCCCAATATGACGCTGATAAATGGTTTTATCGCCGTGGGTAACCGCAACGGCAAGAGCCCCTCCCTTTTTTTTATTTTCAATATTAACCAGTTCATCTATTTTATTGATAAATAATTTAATATTATCTGTAGATATTGTTAGTTCCACCATTAATTTCCTAATATTTAAAGTTATACAAGTAGGGCACATATATACAATCTGGTGATACAACATATGCGGGCAGAACTATAAGGCATAAACAAGAAACATCCAAGTGATAATGATTATCATTTAATGTATGAATGACAATATAAAGTAACTGTGGGTGAAAATCAAAATTAGCTAATTTTTACAAATAGTTATTTGATTTCATAAATCATTTTCGATCTAATGTTTACAAAAAATAGGCAGAACACAAATATAACCGTTCTACCTAGGATAAAGTGCATCTAATATAAAATATCTCCAGACTATCACAATAGTATCAATCCTATCCTACTAACGAAATACTGTCCTAAATTTGTATTTACTAACCTGTCAATTAAACCGAAACAAATTCCAAATTCAAGCAGCGCGAATTACTGACATAGAGACGACATTTATTTGAATCTGGATCAAACTCAAAATCAACAATAAGATTAGTTCTTGGGGATAAATAACTATTCCCATAAATATGCCGCAAAACCTCTTTTTTTACCGGATGGATAATCGCATCAATATAAACATTTTCATCAGCCGATATAATATTAATTACCGCCTCTGTTTCGTAACTATAATAACACCCTGACAATAGTTTAATATCGATACTCTCTTCATTATTCATTTTTTTAAAATAAAAAACATTACCATTTTCATCAATCCGTTCCAGTGCGATAACATTGTCATTTTCAATGATAGATCTGAACCGGGTTCTACCTCCTTGCTCTTGGAATGTACCGTCAGGATTAAAAGTAATCGGGTTACCTTTTTCGAATAAATTACCTAAAAAGTAAACATCTTCTTTGGTAATAACATAAGGATAAGACTCTATCCCTCGGAAAATACCGGTGATATCAATATTATCGGTTAGGTAATGCGGCTTTTCTGGCCCAACATCGGTATTAAGCAATATATCAATATACTGATCCACCCATTTAGCAACATTAACACCTATTGCAGCGGTTATCACAATACCTAATTTAGCATCTGGTAAAATACAAATATTATTTCTGAAGCCAGCATAAGCACCACTGTGTTGTATTATCGTTTGCCCTTCGCGTTGACTGATAATCAAACCGTAAGCATAATTGTTACGATTTCCATTGGTCAAATCTGGCGTACGGAATAATTGAGGCAATAGATCCTGAACAATAGATGGCGAATAAAACGCTCTCATCCAACGGCACAAATCATTCACGGTGGAATGAACCCCTGCACTACCCACCACAGAATTGTTGATATCGCTTCTTATCCACCGTTGCGAACTCTCATTATAAGTGTAACCCATCGCCCTGTCAGGGATAATCTCGGTTATATCATCGCAGATAAAGGTATCTTTCATATTTAATGGGGCGAAAACATTTTCTTCTACATATTTTTTCAACGGCTGGCCTGAAACTACGCTGATGATTTCCCCCAGCAAATAATAGCCCGTGTTGTTATAAAGATAATATTCCCCAGTGGGGACATTCAATGCCTGTTGTCGTTGAATCAGTTTCCTTACTAAATCAGCATGGCAGTAGTCAAGATCTGAATTTTTACCTGCCAGACCATAAAGTAAAAACATATCCCGTAACCCACTGGTATGATGAATAAGATTTTCAATGGCAATATCAGAGAAATGCACGGGTAAATAATCCAAATATTGTTTGATTTTATCCTTGACGTTGAGCTTTCCTTCTTTCTCCAGCAAAGCTATACAAAAAGCCGTGAATTGTTTTGAAACACTCGCTAAATAGAATTTAGTATTAGGTTTTATAGCCACAGCATGTTCAATGCTCGCTTTCCCGATATGACGCTGATAAATGGTTTTATTACCGTGGGTAACCGCAACGGCGAGAGCGCCACCCTTTTTTCTATCCTCAATATTAACTAATTCATCTATTTTTTTGATAAATAATTTAATATTATCTGTGGATATTGTCAGTTTCATGATTAATCTCCTAATATTTATAAAAAACAGACAGAACATAAATATAATAGTTCTGCCTGGAACAAAGTGTATCTAATGGAAAATATCTTTAGGCCCTCATAATATTAATTCTATCCTACTCACGAAATGCTGTTATAAACTTATATTTACTAACCTGTGATTAAATTTCAACGAATTCCACATTCAAGCAACGTGAATTACCGATATAAAGACGAGATTTATTCGTGTCAGGATCAAATTCAAAATCAACAACAAACTCAGTACTGGGAGAGAAATAACTATTCCCATAAATACGTCGCAAAACCTCTTTTTTTACCGGATGGATAATCCCATCAATATAAATATCATCACCAGACACTATAATATTAATTACTGCCTCTGTTTCGTGACTATAATATCGCCCTGACAATAACTGAATATCAACACTACTTTCATTGTTCATCTTTTTCAAATAAAAAATGTTACCAATTTCATCAATATGTTCCAGCGCGATAACACTGTCATTTTCAATGACAGGTCTGAACTGGATTTTACTTCCTTGTTCTTGGAATGTACCGTCAGAGTTAAAAATAATCGGGTTACCTTTTGTAAATAAATTACCTAAAAAATAAAAATCTTCTTTAGTAATAATATAAGGGTAAGGCTCTATCCCTCGGAAAATACCGGTGATATCAATATCACTGGTTAAGCAATGTGGTTTTTCTGGCTCAGCATCGGTATTAAACAATATATCAATATACTTATCCGTCCATTTACCAACATCAACATCGGTTGCAGCAGTCATCGCGATACCTAATTTAGCATCTGGTAAAATACAAATATTAGCCCTGAAGCCAGCATAGGTACCACTGTGTTGTATTATCCTTTGCCCTGCACGTTGGTCGATAATCAAACCGTAAGCATAGTTGTTACGATTGCCATTGGTTAAATCTGGTGTACGGGATAATTGAGGCAGTAAATCCTGAACAATAGATGGTGAATAAAACGCTTTAGCCCAACGACATAAATCATTCACGGTGGAGTGAACCGCTGCACTACCCGTCACAGAATTATTGATATCGCTTCTTATCCACTGTTGCGAATTCTCATTATAAGTGTAACCCATCGCCCGATTAGAGATAATCTCGGTTATATCATCACAGATAATGGTATCTTTCATCTCTAATGGAGCGAAAATATTTTCTTCTGAATATTTTTTTAACGACCTACCTGAAACCACTCTGATGATTTCCCCCAGCAAATAATAGCCCGTGTTGCTATAAATATTATATTCCCCAATGGGAGCATTTAGTGTCTGTTGTCGTTGGATCAGTTTTTTCACTAAATCAGCATTGCAGTAGTCAAAACTTGAGTTTTTACCTGCCAGACTATAAAGTAAAAATACATCCCGTAACCCGCTGGTGTGATGAATAAGATGCTCAATGGTAATATCAGAGAAATGCTCGGGTAAATAATCCAAATATTGCCTGACTTTATCTTTGACATTGAGCTTTTCTTCTTTCTCCAGCAAGGCTATGCAAAAAGCCGTGAATTGTTTTGAAGCACTCGCCAAATAGAATTTAGTATTAGGCTGTATAGCCACAGCATGTTCAATGCTCGCCTGCCCGATATGACGCTGATAAATTATCTTATCATCGTGGATAATAGCAACTGCGAGAGCTCCACCTTTTTTTTCATTTTCAATATTAACCAGTTCATCTATTTTTTTGATAAATAAATTAATATTATCTTTAGATATCATCGATTTCATCATGAATTTCCTTATATAAGATTATAAAACAAGACATATATATATGCAGTCTGATAGCAATAAATATGTTGTAAGTACTGTAAGACGGAAATAACCAACATCCAAGTAATAATGATTATCATTTAATATATAAAGAGAAACAGAAAGTAACTGCGGTTACTCATCAGAACAGATGAATTCGTACTAACAATGATTCACTACCAGCAATTATTTCAGAACTCATACTTAAATTCAGAATTAAACAGACTGTTACTATTCATAATCATAGCAATGATGGGGAGGAAAAGAAATACAAGCAAAACGCATGCACACTGTGATTAATCTTAACTGTGTGCATGCGGGTATTCATCTCTAACATTTATACCCGTCATCTTTCAAGTTGCCTCTTTGTTGGCTGCACTCACTCACCCCGGTCACATAGTTACCTGTGCTCCCGGGGATTCGCTCCCTTGCCGTCGCGATGCATCTTGAAATCCATAGGGTATACATCCGTCATATATAAATGTAGAGGCATATTTAGCTATAGCCAAATATTGGGGAAGCTTTCAATATCACAATCACTTTTACAATAGTGAAATTATCCCAATACACAACTAGTGTAATAGTGGCTACCGTATGCAAGATACTTAATGCAAACATTGCTGCATCCCAAAGGGAATATCTCCAGATAGCCATCATTATTCCTAGTCAAGATAAGACTGTAAAGTTCCGCGCCGTCTTACATCCACTGTTGCACAATGGAAGGAACCGCCGAACGTATTAAAATTCCTGAAATTACATGGAATAGGCGTAAAGCCCCAGCGTTTCATCGCAGCGATCATTGGTTCATCCTGCTTTTCAACAATCACTCGCTGTTCATCCAACATCAGAATATTCATGTTGATCCATTTACTGGTCGTATACAGAGGATGGTCATCAGGAATAACTGGTTTCGGTGCATGTAATACATCCCAGTTCCTAAACAATTCAGGAATTTTTAATACTTTTTCTGGGTGAATTAACAGTTTTCCTGGCGCCATAGGAACAAAGGTGGCATCAATGTGCATAGGGCTATCATCGTTAAATTCAAAAACATGAATACGATATTCATCACCTATATGACGACGAAGCCATTCAATACCAAATTCGTTTGTAACATGGCTCTTTTGAGCAATGATGTCTCTCCCACATCGAATAAAATCCGCAGCATCAAAAGTCGGTTCAAACTCAGTTATAGCAAGGGGAACACGCTCCTTGCTATTAGGCTGATGCCATTCGAAATTATATTGTTCCTCGGTCAACTGTGGCTTTGGCCCGGCGCTCCATTTTGCACCTTTCTTAAAGTAATCTTTAAGTAAAGTCTTATATGCCGCTGTCTCAAAATAACGGGAACGCCATGCTAGCGGGCATTCAATAATATCATTTCCAATAACTAACAGCACATCGCGAGGCATTGCACAATAAAACCCTGTACTACTCCAGCCTGGTGCGCCAAATACCTGAGATTGGTCTTGCGGATCTGGACGACGTACTGTCACACCTTCACCTTCAAGAATATGGACAAACTCTTCTAACTCTCTAGATGCTGCATCAATTTGCTCTTGCGGGAATGACCGACCTGCATACCGATGAAAATTAGCAATCTGATTCGGTGGTAATATTGGCTCTATCGCCATATGCCAACCGGGAAATCTGGCGCCATCAACGACACCGACAATAACCTCCTCAAGTGGATCCCATTCATTAAAAGAACAAACTGGGGAAGTATTCTTACTATTACAATCTGTTACATTTGAATCAAGCATGTCGTCTCCTGATATTTTAATATTATGTCGCTTTAAAACTATAACAATTGTATTAATTGCGACCCTATTTTCATCAAAATAAACCTCTTAGAAAAAATTCAATTTCAATATATCATCATACATAATATTATGGATTTACATTTCTTTCTGTTTAAAAAGTCAAATTAACTATGATTTTTTTAGATCTGCCAAATCCAACAAAAAAATCATAACATTAGCTATTTAAAACAGTAAAAAACTATTAAAAAATTTATTTTTTCATCATAAAACTTTCAATTAAGGTAATAATATAAAAAACAACTTTATAGTTTCACTTTGATTTTATCACTCTAAAATAATAATATAAATTTGTCTTCGAGCAATAATATATGGACATTTAAATTTGTAAAGGAATTAAATTTAAGCATTGTAAAATAGAGTTAATGTGATTGTTTGCTTTATAATTATCACCGTTAAAACATTACCATAAATAAACCACAATTTATTTATAAAATATAGATTATTTAATTTCACAATAATTCATTCAAATAGGAACAGGAAGAACGTAAATATTCACGTTCTTCCTACGGTTAGGTGCATTTGATAATTGATTATATCGCTCAAACTAAATCCAATTATTCTACGCACTCACTTAGAAATTTAACAAATACTTCTTAAATTTCAACACCTACTATATATTTGATCTTAGTAAGATTACTTTTTGCGACTTTTACTTTTACATCTAATTTTTCATGAAGAACACGTAACAGAGAAAGATAGAGTAACACAATCTTGTCTTTATCTTTATCACCATCAACAAGTAATAGATGAAAATCATCAACTACGCCTAAAATATTTAGACTAACGATAACTGAGCTGGGTGACAGAATATCAATATTGACCTTCTCTACTTTACCCACTTTAAGCTCATCATCGACAATCAGCTCTTCATTTAATAAAATATCTTTCTTAATTATCATAGCATAAACTCCAAAATTTAATCTAATCAATTGATAAATAACTTATATCGCTCAAAAACACATACAATAAGCTATTTATCTTGCCCACACAAAACGGTAACCATTTTCACTAGAAAACAAGGTGTTTATCAGGAATTTATCCAGCATTTAGATAATATCTACAGCATTTTTGGTGCCATATTGATGCTTTATCTAATACATATAACTATAGATGTCATTAATGTATTGTCAATAAAATAAAAAAATAAATTTAATTAATTTAAAATCAATAGGTAGATTCACATAATAAGTGCAACATCGTTAATCTGGAAGTAAACATGTTCGTATTCCCTTAAATAATTCATTCGGTGTTTTCCCACCCCGTGTTTTT
>NZ_JBHFKV010000074.1:0-16189 GCF_042879355.1 Photorhabdus sp. RM71S
ATCGCCCCCGAAAAACACGGGGTGGGAAAACACCGAATGAATTATTTAAGGGAATACGAACATGTTTACTTCCAGATTAACGATGTTGCACTTATTATGTGAATCTACCAATCACAGATATAATTGTACCGGGAGCTGTGTTTGATAAACCTATTACTTCCACCGTAGTATCATCAAAACCTAATACCGATAATTCTTTCCCAACAGTTAACAACTTAATATCGCTGTAGCGAGGACACTGCTTTGCATAAGCAATCCAATTGTTATTTACTTCCAGATTAACGATGTTGCACTTATTATGTGAATCTACCTTTTATTAATATTATCTATTTCATTAAAATCTCTCAGGTCTACATCGATTTTAGTACATCCTTCTACTACTATTTCTGTAAAATCAAAAACGTTCACTCTGCTACAGATGTATTTTTCGAAAATCTTTGAATAACATTTGATTTTTCTTTCATCTGAGTAACAAACCGTCGCATCTACATCATTACTATGTGTTTGTTTGGCACTTTCTATTATCAAAGTTGGTGATTTTACACTTTCATCTATTCCAAAATCGCTAAGCATATTAATGGATACTCGTCTGTGTTTAAGAGTGAATTCACATTTTCTTGTTATAAGAATTGACAAGCATATATCGTTTATTTTATAAAAAAATGCTTTTATCTCACTAGAAAGATTATATTCCATTTCTTTCATATTTTTCCAAATAAAATAACCTAAGCTCCCTATATCACGCTTATAAAAATTATTTATTAGGATATAATTCTCTTCCGTTATATCTTCATAGTTCAGGTTTACTCCATTCTCCATTATTTTGCCCCGTTATTTTATATTGGCGACAATGGCTTCTCATTTTTAGTTTATATTCATTTCCAAGTATATGAATCATGAAATATTGTATTTTATGACCTGTATCATAATTTAAAGATCCAACAGGAGAAAAAACTGCGATTATTTATCCTGAAAAATTAAATTGAAGTCTTCATCAATCATGCAAGAATACGGATAAAAATAGGTACTTTAAAGAGAATAATCTTTCATAAATTCTATGTGATGGGACTTTAAATGAAATAATTATATTGACCAGACCCTTGAATTAAATACGATGAGCTATTTCTGCATATCGAATAATATCCCTTACATAGCTAAGGTGATTTTGCCGGTACCAAATTCATGGAATACTTAATCATCAGTGTATATTTCGATGAGCATGAGCGCTGCTTGAATCACTGTACGATCAACTATCCTGTGATCCTGTGACTATTCCCCGATCGACTGGACGAGACTTCCCATTCCACCGACTGTCGCTCATACTTAACAAATCTGACACGAACCTCTGTGGGCAGAAATGACGAGATCCGCCACTTTTACTGAGGCAACGCCATATCAAATACGGACTACGATATGTTTACCATCAGGAAGTTGAACATCAAGGATTAACTCTCCACCTAACGCTGCAACGTAGCGTTTCAATGTTGAAAGTTTAGGGTTATTACCAGGCTGTTCTATTTTAGCAATAATCGGTTGCTTGACCCCAAGCGCAATTGCCAGCTCAGTTTGTGAAACATCGAGAGCCTCGCGGATCTGATAAAGCCCTATCTCCCGTTTCACTTCATCAACTTTTTTAGCAATCCTACGGCGGCTTTCAGGGCTGCGTTTTTCAAGCAATTCATCAAGTGTGATCATACTCAGTTTTCCAAGATGGGAGGGGAATTAATTCACACAATTATTTTACCTCTTGCTTTTACAAGAATTTCATTAATAGAGTCAAAATATGAAAGGAAGGGTTAGCAATGCCCTAACCCCATAGCACAGAGAATTACAACGTAATTTGTGGGTTCTGGATACCACAGGCTTGCGCATAGCGCACTAATGTTTCTATACTAGCTTTTGTTACATTATTTTCCATTTTCGTCACCGTTGGCGGCGTAACCCCCATTCTTTCCGCGACTTGCGAGCGAGTAAGTCCAGCAAACTTACGCCACTCTGCAAGGGTTTCTTGCAATCTTTCTTTACGTTCTTCAGCTTCGTAGGCGGCTTTAAATTCAGAGTCTTTCATCATTTCTGCCAGAATCTCTGAATGTGTCTTATATTTCTTCAGTTTCATTTCCTCCAATCTGCGAAATGCTAAAGCTATCTCACTTGGGTTGATTTTTTGTGTTTTCTTTATATAAACTCGCAGCATATATATTTGTTTTCCTGTCTGATATACCCATAATCCGCGTGCTATATCTCCCCCCATTGTTCGAATTTCGTAAAGACCATTTCCCAAATGTTTTGTGTCCGGTTCACGTAGTGAGCGAGGATCTTTTTCCAGCTTTCCAATCAACCTTACAAGTTTTACCCCTACTTTTGCTGGCAAAGACTTAATTTCTTGTTCGGCCTCATCATGGTATTTAACTATAAACACTCTGATTTCCTCCTAATGCAAAAAATTAACCCAAAGGATAATTTTCATCAAGAGGAAAATTGCGTTTTAATGAAATATCACTTCTGACTAGATTTCTTGACTATAGATTTTCATCTATATAGCATTTAACCTATATTGAGTAAGCAGTAGTTATGTGGGCTATCGAAACGACGGACACCTTTGATGCATGGTTCGATACTTTGGATGACACCGACAGGGCCAATATGCTAGCTTCAATAATAGCACTTCGGGAAAGAGGCCCTATGTTGCCCAGGCCATACGCAGATACTGTGAACAGTTCATGCCACAGCAACATGAAAGAATTACGTGTCCAAAGCAAAGGCGCCCCGCTCCGAGCATTCTTTGCGTTCGACCCCAAGCGGAGAGGAATTTTACTTTGCGCCGGTAACAAAACCGGAAACGAGAAACGGTTTTATGAAACGATGATTCCGATTGCTGACCGTGAGTTCACGGCACATCTGGAAAAGTTAAAAAAGGAGTAAATACTATGGCAAGAACTCTTGATCAAATATTAGCAAATGAAAAGCCCGAAGTTGTTGCCAATGCACAAGCTACGGCAACAGAAATGTTGCTAAACATCCATCTGGCAGAACTTCGTGAGCGGGTACAAAAGACCCAAGGTGAAATAGCTCTGGCTCTTGGTATCAAGCAACCCACGGTTTCCGACATGGAGAAGCTTGGCCGCGACTTGAAACTGTCTTCCCTCAAACGTTACGTTGAGGCAACAGGTAGCAAGCTGCGTCTCGATATCGAGTTACCCGACGGTACCCACTACGGATTTTCTGTTTAACCACAAACACTCCGGTAGCCCTCACGGATATATTTAAGATCAATATCCGCATCGATTTTTTTACGTGCCAGATGATTGTGAGGAACGAGGTCTTCAAGTGAACTCTTTTCGGAAAGAAAAATTTGAGGAGAGGATTTTTAACGTGGCGGCAAGTTCCATTTTGTGAACGAAACTTGATTAAAACAGAGCACCAAGTAAAAATTGGCACGTTATCAACAAGTTGAAATGCCCTCCAAAAAGGAGGGCATTTAGTTAGCTAGCGTGTTCTAAGAATTACTTCTTATCGCCACCAAAACCGGCATTCAACAGTTCTGCCAAGTTCGCAGTAGCCTCATCGACACTCACTTGTGGTGCCTCAGCAGGCTCATTCAATTGGCGACGACGTATGCGATCCTGATGGTAAGCATAACCGGTACCGGCAGGGATCAGACGACCGACGATGACGTTTTCTTTCAAGCCACGCAGTTCATCACGTTTACCTGCAACCGCAGCCTCAGTCAGCACGCGGGTCGTTTCCTGGAACGATGCCGCAGAGATGAAGGATTCAGTCGCCAGAGACGCTTTGGTGATACCCAACAGGTCACGGCCATAAGTTGCAGGCACTTTACCTTCTTGCTCCAGCTTACGGTTCGCCACTTTAACGCGGGCATATTCAACCTGTTCGCCTTCCAAGAACTCGGAACTACCTGTACTTTCAATGGTTGCTTTACGCAGCATCTGACGAACGATAACCTCAATGTGTTTATCGTTAATCTTAACCCCTTGCAGGCGGTAAACTTCCTGAACTTCGTTGGTGATGTAACGGGTAACCGCATGAACACCACGCAGGCGCAAGATGTCGTGTGGAGACTCTGGACCATCAGAGATCACGTCACCACGTTCAACCACTTCACCTTCGAACACGTTGAGCTGACGCCATTTAGGGATCATCTCTTCGTAAGCATCACCACCATCTAATGGGGAGATAACCAGACGGCGTTTGCCCTTGGTTTCTTTACCAAAGGAGACAATACCGCTGACTTCAGCCAGGATAGCTGGCTCTTTCGGACGACGTGCTTCGAACAAGTCAGCAACACGCGGCAGACCACCGGTAATATCTTTCGTACCGCCGGATTCCTGAGGAATACGCGCTAAGGTGTCACCCGCAGAGATGCTGACGCCATCGTCTAACTGAACAATTGCTTTGCCTGGCAGGAAATATTGAGCAGGCATATCAGTACCTGGGATCAATACATCGTTACCCTTGGCGTCAACAATTTTCAGCGCCGGACGCAGATCTTTACCACTACCAGTACGCTCTGCACTATCCAGAACAACCAGTGAAGATAGACCTGTTAATTCGTCAGTCTGACGGGTAATGGTCTGGCCATCTATCATGTCAGCGAAACGGATGATACCAGATACTTCACTGACAACTGGCATGGTGTGCGGGTCCCAGTTAGCAACGGTTTCACCGCCATTAACGGTTTCGCCATCACCTTTACCCAGTACCGCACCGTAAGGCACTTTATAGCTTTCTTTAGTACGACCAAATTCGTCGATCAAACACAGTTCAGTGTTACGGGAAGTAATCACCAGTTTACCTGCGGAGTTCGTCACGGATTTAGCGTTAAACAGTTTCAGGCTACCTTTATTACGTACCTGAATGCTGGATTCGGCTGCCGCACGAGACGCCGCACCACCGATGTGGAACGTACGCATCGTCAACTGTGTACCCGGCTCACCGATGGACTGAGCCGCAATAACACCAACCGCCTCACCTTTATTGATGATGTGTCCGCGAGCAAGGTCACGACCATAGCAGTTAGCACAAACACCGAAGTCAGTTTCACAACTTACAACAGAACGTACTTTAATGCTGTCAACGGAGCTCTCTTCTAACAGATCACACCATTTTTCATTCAGCAAGGTGTTACGTGGAACCAGAATGTCAGCAGTACCCGGTTTTAGAACATCTTCCGCCGTCACACGACCCAATACACGCTCGCGCAGTGGTTCTTTAACATCACCACCTTCAATAACCGGCGTCATCAGAATACCGTCGTGCGTACCACAGTCATCTTCTGTAACAACCAAGTCTTGCGCCACGTCAACCAGACGACGAGTCAGGTAACCAGAGTTCGCCGTTTTCAGTGCGGTATCCGCCAAACCTTTACGAGCACCGTGGGTTGAAATAAAGTACTGGAGTACGTTCAAACCTTCACGGAAGTTCGCTGTAATTGGGGTTTCGATGATGGATCCGTCTGGCTTAGCCATCAAGCCACGCATACCCGCCAACTGACGGATCTGAGCGGCAGAACCACGCGCGCCAGAGTCAGCCATCATAAAGATGCTGTTGAAGGAAACTTGTTGTTCTTCCTCACCATCACGGTTAATGACTGTTTCGGTAGACAAGTTTTCCATCATTGCCTTAGCAACACGCTCGTTTGCCGCAGCCCAGATATCGATAACTTTGTTATACCGTTCACCGGCTGTTACCAAACCAGACTGGAACTGTTCCTGAATTTCAGCAACTTCCGCTTCTGCTTCTGCAATGATCCCGGCTTTTTTCTCTGGGATGACCATGTCATCGATCCCAACAGATGCACCTGAACGTGCAGCGTAGGCAAAGCCGGTATACATGATCTGGTCAGCAAAAATAACCGTTGGCTTCAAGCCCATCACACGGTAACAAGTGTTCAGCATTTTGGAGATAGCTTTCTTACCCAGTGGTTGGTTAACCAAGGAGTAAGGCAGACCTCTTGGTACGATCATCCACAGAATTGCACGACCAATAGTCGTATCAACCAGACCTGTGTTGGTCGTGATATTGCCTTCACCGTCTTTCACTTCTTCAGTGATACGGACTTTAACGCGGGCATGCAGAGAAGCCAGACCTGCGCGATATACGCGTTCTGCTTCTTTAGGCCCGGTCAATACCATGCCTTCGCCTTTAGCGTTAACACAGTCACGGGTCATGTAGTACAGACCCAGAACAACGTCCTGAGATGGAACGATGATTGGCTCACCACTCGCTGGAGACAAGATGTTGTTAGTAGACATCATCAGCGCACGCGCTTCTAACTGGGCTTCCAGTGTCAGCGGTACGTGAACAGCCATCTGGTCACCGTCGAAGTCGGCGTTATATGCCGCACACACCAGTGGGTGCAACTGAATCGCTTTACCTTCGATCAGAACCGGTTCGAATGCCTGAATACCCAAACGGTGAAGTGTCGGTGCACGGTTTAGCAGAACCGGGTGCTCACGAATAACTTCATCCAAGATATCCCATACCACCGCCTCTTCACGCTCAACCATCTTTTTGGCTGCTTTAATCGTGGTCGCCAAACCACGCAGTTCCAGCTTGCCATAGATGAATGGCTTAAACAGCTCCAGTGCCATCTTCTTAGGCAGACCACACTGATGCAGACGCAGGTAAGGACCTACAGTAATTACGGAACGACCGGAATAGTCAACTCGTTTACCCAACAGGTTCTGACGGAAACGACCTTGTTTACCCTTGATCATATCAGCCAAGGATTTCAGCGGACGCTTGTTAGAACCAGTAATGGCACGACCACGACGACCGTTATCCAGCAAAGCATCAACCGCTTCCTGCAACATACGTTTTTCGTTGCGAACAATGATATCTGGCGCAGCCAGATCCAACAGGCGCTTCAAACGGTTGTTACGGTTAATAACACGACGATAGAGATCGTTCAGATCCGAAGTGGCAAAACGGCCGCCATCCAGTGGAACCAATGGACGTAAATCCGGTGGCAGAACTGGCAGAACCGTCAGAACCATCCATTCTGGTTTGTTACCAGACTGAATAAAGGCTTCCAACAGTTTAATACGTTTGGTCAGCTTTTTACGTTTAGTTTCAGAGTTAGTTTCGTTTAACTCTTCACGCAACGTTTCACACTCATTTTCCAGATCGAGATTTTTCAGCAAAGACTGGATAGCTTCCGCTCCCATCTTCGCATCGAATTCATCACCAAACTCTTCCAGTGCATCCAAGTATTGCTCTTCTGTCAGGATCTGACTGCGTTCCAAGCTGGTCATACCGCCTTCTACAACCACATAGGATTCGAAGTACAGTACACGCTCAATATCACGCAGTGGCATATCCAGCAACAAACCGATGCGAGATGGCAATGATTTCAGGAACCAAATGTGTGCCGTTGGAGAAGCCAGTTCAATGTGACCCATACGTTCACGACGAACTTTAGTTTGGGTAACTTCTACACCACACTTCTCACAAATTACACCACGGTGTTTCAGGCGCTTGTATTTACCACACAAGCACTCATAGTCTTTTACCGGTCCGAAAATACGGGCACAGAAAAGGCCGTCACGCTCTGGTTTGAACGTACGGTAGTTAATTGTTTCCGGCTTTTTCACTTCACCAAATGACCACGAACGGATCATATCTGGCGAGGCCAGAGCAATTTTGATCGCATCAAACTCTTCGGTCTTAGTTTGCGCTTTCAGAAACTTCAATAAGTCTTTCACGAAATGGCTCCTGTCGGAGTTAGACCTGTCAGGAGAGCAGCCCATGCCGCTCCCCCCTATGACCAGTGCAACCACTGGCTGGTAAACTGCCCGTCATATCCATTCAGGGCAGTACCAGCGGGAATACGATTTATTCGTCTTCCAGCTCGATGTTAATACCCAGAGAGCGGATCTCTTTCAACAATACGTTGAAGGATTCCGGCATACCTGGCTCCATCTGATGGTTGCCATCCACGATGTTTTTATACATCTTGGTACGGCCGTTAACATCGTCGGACTTGACGGTGAGCATTTCCTGCAAGGTGTACGCGGCACCATATGCTTCCAATGCCCACACTTCCATCTCACCGAAGCGTTGACCACCGAACTGCGCCTTACCACCCAACGGTTGCTGAGTAACCAGGCTGTACGAACCGGTTGAACGGGCGTGCATTTTGTCATCCACCAGGTGGTTCAGCTTCAGCATATACATGTAGCCAACAGTAACCTGACGCTCAAATTGCTCACCGGTACGGCCATCAAACAGGGTAATTTGACCAGAAGTTGGCAAGTCACCCAGTTTCAGCAGCTCTTTAATTTCTTTCTCTTTCGCACCATCAAACACAGGTGTCGCAATTGGCATACCTTTTTTCAGGTTTTCTGCCAAACGCATAACTTCTTCATCAGAGAAAGTGCTCAGATCAACTTTCTGACGGGTTTCATCACCCAGGTCATAAGCTTTCTGGATAAATTCACGCAGTTTGGCAACTTCCTGCTGCTGTTTCAGCATCGCATTGATCTTGTCGCCAATACCTTTCGCCGCCATACCCAGATGCGTTTCCAAGATCTGACCAATGTTCATACGTGATGGTACGCCCAGTGGATTCAATACGATATCTACCGGAGTGCCGTTTTCATCGTAAGGCATATCTTCGATCGGGTTGATCTTGGAGATAACACCCTTGTTACCGTGGCGACCCGCCATCTTATCACCAGGCTGAATCTGACGTTTAACCGCCAGATAAACTTTGACGATTTTCAGCACACCCGGCGCCAAATCATCACCCTGTGTGATCTTACGGCGTTTAGCATCCAGCTTTTTCTCGAACTCAGCTTTGAGTTCGTCATACTGTTCAGCCAACTGTTCCAACTGATTCTGTTTCTCTTCATCAGCCAGACCCAGTTCTAACCAACGCTCACGAGGCAGTTTATCCAGTTTTTCCGCTTCAATGCCGCCAGCAATTAAGACAGAACGGATACGTGCAAACAGGCCAGCTTCAAAGATTTGCAACTCTTCTGTCAGGTCTTTCTTAGCCTGACGCAGTTGCATCTCTTCGATTTCCAAAGCACGCTTATCTTTTTCTACGCCATCACGGGTAAATACCTGTACGTCGATAACCGTACCGGATACGCCATTTGGTACGCGCAGAGAAGAGTCTTTAACATCAGACGCTTTCTCACCGAAAATAGCTCGCAGCAATTTTTCTTCTGGCGTTAGCTGAGTTTCACCTTTAGGTGTCACTTTACCAACCAGAATGTCACCGCCGGTCACTTCTGCGCCAATATAAACAATACCGGACTCATCCAGTTTGGAGAGCGCAGCCTCACCCACGTTAGGAATGTCAGCCGTGATCTCTTCAGGCCCTAATTTGGTATCACGAGATACGCAAGCCAGTTCCTGGATATGAATGGTTGTAAAGCGATCTTCCTGGACGACACGCTCAGAAACTAAGATGGAGTCCTCGAAGTTATAACCATTCCACGGCATGAACGCTACGCGCATGTTCTGACCTAGCGCGAGTTCACCCAAGTCAGTAGATGGCCCATCAGCCAGTACATCGCCGCGTTCCACGGGTTCGCCCAAAGAGACACATGGCATTTGGTTAATACAGGTGTTCTGGTTAGAACGGGTATATTTCGTCAGGTTATAAATATCAATACCTGCTTCACCCGGATACATTTCATCTTCGTTTACTTTGATAACGATACGAGATGCATCGACGTACTGAACTACACCACCGCGCTTAGCAACAGAAGTTACACCTGAGTCAACCGCTACTGCACGTTCCATACCCGTACCAACCAACGGCTTATCAGCACGCAGAGTAGGTACAGCCTGACGTTGCATGTTTGCACCCATCAATGCACGGTTTGCGTCATCGTGTTCCAAGAATGGGATCAAGGAAGCACCAACGGAAACCACCTGCTGGGTGGAAACGTCCATATACTCAACCTGCTCACGGTTAAATAAGCTGGATTCACCATAATTACGGCAAGTTATCAGATCTTCAACGAAGTGACCTTCATCATCTAATACGGTGTTCGCCTGTGCGATAACGAAGTTACCTTCTTCAATCGCGGACAGATAGTGAATTTCATCAGTAACAACACCATCACGAACCAGACGATACGGGGTTTCAAGGAAACCATACTCGTTAGTCTGCGCATAAACAGACAATGAGTTAATCAGACCGATGTTCGGACCTTCAGGGGTTTCGATTGGACATACACGGCCATAGTGGGTTGGGTGTACGTCACGCACTTCGAAGCCAGCACGCTCACGGGTCAAACCACCTGGACCCAACGCAGAGATACGGCGTTTGTGAGTGATTTCAGAAAGTGGGTTGTTTTGGTCCATAAACTGAGACAGTTGGCTGGAACCAAAGAATTCTTTCACTGCGGCTGAAATCGGCTTAGCGTTGATCATGTCCTGAGGCATCAGTGTATCCAGATCACCCAAGGACAGACGCTCTTTAACCGCACGCTCAACACGTACCAGACCAACACGGAACTGGTTTTCTGCCATCTCGCCAACAGAACGGATACGACGGTTGCCTAAGTGGTCGATATCGTCGACTTCACCTTTACCATTGCGGATATCAATCAGTTTCTTCATGACATCGATGATGTCATCTTTACTCAGAATACCGGAACCTTCAACTTCTTCCCGACTCAATGAGCGGTTGAATTTCATACGACCAACCGCAGAAAGATCATAACGATCTTCTGAGAAGAACAGATTTTCAAACAGATTTTCTGCCGCTTCACGGGTTGGTGGTTCACCAGGACGCATCATGCGATAAATCTCAACCAAAGCACTCAAACGGTCATTGGTTGGATCAACACGAAGTGTCTCGGAAATATATGCGCCGTGATCTAAATCGTTGGTGAACAATGTTTCGATAGATTTGTGACCAGACTGGCTCAAACGTGCCAACAGATCTAAAGAGAGCTCCATGTTAGCAGCACAGATAATTTCACCTGTATTGACATCAATGTAGTCTCTTGCAACAACTTTACCCGCAATGTATTCAACAGGAACCTCAATACGGTTCACTTCGTCTTTTTCTAACTGGCGGATATGACGTGCGGTAATACGACGGCCTTTTTCAACATAAACCTTGCCGTTTGCTTCAATATCGAAAGAAGCAGTTTCACCACGCAAACGTTCTGGTACCAGAGTCATTTGCAGTCTGTTGTCACGAATTTCGAAAATCGTTTTACTGAAGAACAGGTTCAAAATCTCTTCAGTGCTGTAATTCATTGCACGCATAATAATCGTTGCCGGCAATTTACGACGGCGGTCAATGCGCACAAACAGATTATCTTTTGGATCGAATTCGAAATCTAACCAAGAACCACGGTAAGGAATAATACGTGCGTTATACAGTACTTTACCGGATGAGTGAGTTTTACCCTTATCGCTGTCAAAGAATACACCAGGACTACGATGCAACTGGGAGACAATAACTCGCTCAGTACCATTGATAACAAAAGTACCGTTGTCAGTCATGAGCGGAATTTCACCCATGTAGACTTCTTGCTCTTTGATATCTTTGACCGTGCCTTCCGGTGCTTCACGTTCATAGATAACCAGACGCAACTTAACGCGCAGAGGTGCAGAATAAGTTACACCTCGAATCTGGCACTCTTTAACATCAAACACTGGCTCACCAAGACGGTAGCTAACGTATTGCAGCTCCGAACTGCCACTGTAGCTCTGAATTGGGAATACAGAACGGAATGCCGCTTCTAAACCATTCTGGCCTTCTGGATCTTGCTCGATAAACTTCTGGAACGAGTCAAGTTGGATAGAAAGGAGATAAGGTACGTCCAACACTTGCGGACGCTTACCAAAATCCTTACGAATACGTTTTTTCTCGGTATAGGAGTAAACCATAGGGTTCCTCAGCTCGCTGATCAGTGACCCACTCTGCCCGCCCTAAAGGACAGCTCTTTACAACACTGTTTTTTCGAACAGAAAATTGAATTATTTTCCGTAATACTCATTACTATTACTCTTAAATCATTTCATTGCATTACATTACTACCGAGCTACCCGAGTGGATCGTAGCTGAGAACGCAGTATATTAAGTCGTCAATAGGAAAAAGTATTTGGGGGTTAATTAACAGCCAAACAGTGGAAATGCTGCTAATGCCCTACAGCGCAAAAAGGCTGGTGATTTTTTAATCACCAGCCATCAGCCTTTAAAGTCAGGCTGCTAACTCAAAACTAAACTTACTTGATCTCAACAGAAGCACCAGCTTCTTCCAGAGATTTTTTCAGCGCTTCAGCATCATCTTTGCTGATGCCTTCTTTCAATGTAGCGTTTGGAGCGCTTTCAACCAGATCTTTAGCTTCTTTCAGACCCAAGCCAGTTGCGCCACGTACTGCTTTGATAACAGCAACTTTGTTACCGCCAATAGCAGACAGAACAACGTCAAACTCAGTTTGTTCTTCAACAGCTTCAGCAGCACCGCTAGCAGCAACAGCTACCGCCGCCGCCGCAGAAACGCCGAATTTGTCTTCCATTGCAGTGATCAGTTCAACAACATCCATGACGGACATTGTTGCAACTGCGTCCAGAATTTGTTCTTTATTGATAGACATAACAAGTGTTCCTAAAATTCAGAAATAATTTATACGTTAAAAAGCAACGAAGGAAATCGGCAATTAAGCTACTTCTTTCTGCTCGCGTGACTCGCGTAACGCAGCCAGAGTACGAACCAGTTTGCCTGCAACGGCTTCTTTCATGGTTGACATCAGGCGTGCGATTGCTTCTTCGTAAGTCGGGAGTGTTGCCAAACGGTCAATATTGGCCGCAGGAATAAACTCACCTTCAAAGGCTGCTGCTTTAATCTCGAATGCTGGATTCGCTTTCGCGAACTCTTTGAACAGACGAGCAGCTGCGCCCGGGTGTTCGTTAGAGAAAGCAATCAAGGTTGGACCAACAAACGCTTCTTTCAGGCACTCATAGGCAGTACCTTCAACAGCACGGCAGATCAACGTGTTACGAACAACACGAATGTAAACGCCAGCTTCGCGACCTGCTTTACGCAGTTCAGTCATTTTATCTACAGTAACGCCACGGGAATCCGCAACAACCGCAGACAGCGCGCCTTTGGCAACTTCGCTGACTTCAGCAACAATCGCTTGTTTGTCTTGAAGATTTAGTGCCATTAGCTTCTTGCTCCTGGATTAACCGGGAAGAACCCGGAACTCACATCGCTCATAACACCATAAAGGGGCCTGAGCTCTAAAACACGGTGAGCAGAATCCAGAAATGAATTTCATTTGGCTCTGTCACCGTCTACGCAGGAATATTAAGTAATTACTTACACCTGCGGTCTTGGACGGGGCTTGGATTAGGCCAAGCTCCAACCGAAAATTTTTTATTTAGCTAATAAAAAACTTACTAGCCAAACATAAGGCGCCAAATTTTAGACAAATCTGACGCCAAGGTAAAGCGATAATCACAATCACATTCAGCTAAAATTAAGCTGAAGCATTCAGACCAGACTGGTCAATCGCAACACCTGCGCCCATGGTAGTGGACAGGCTAACTTTCTTAATATAAATACCCTTAGCAGAAGATGGTTTGGCTTTTTTCAGCGCAACCAGCAGAGCTTCCAGGTTTTCTTTCAATTTGTCAGTGTCGAAGTCAACTTTACCAATGGTGGTGTGGATAATGCCGTTTTTATCGTTACGGTAACGAACCTGACCCGCTTTAGCATTCTGAACAGCTTCAGCAACATTAGGAGTTACAGTACCCACTTTAGGGTTTGGCATCAAACCACGAGGACCCAGGATTTGACCCAATTGGCCAACAACGCGCATTGCATCTGGAGAAGCGATAACAACGTCAAAGTCCATTTCGCCTTTTTTAACCCGTTCAGCCAAATCTTCCATACCTACCAGTTCAGCGCCTGCTGCTTTAGCAGCTTCTGCATTTGCGCCTTGGGTAAATACAGCTACGCGAACGGAACGGCCAGTACCGTGAGGCAGTACCGTTGCACCACGCACGTTCTGGTCAGATTTACGAGCGTCGATGCCGAGATTAACAGCAACGTCAACGCTTTCTACGAATTTAGCGGTAGCCAGCTCTTTCAGCAGAACAACGGCTTCGTTAATGTCATACTGCTTAGTTGAATCCACTTTTTCACGGATTGTGCGCATGCGCTTGGTCAGTTTAGCCATTGATTAACCCTCCACTACCAGGCCCATGGAACGAGCAGTACCTTCAATTGAACGCATCATTGCGTCAACGCTAGCACCTGTCATATCCGCAGCTTTAGTTTCAGCAATTTCACGAATCTGCGCGCTGGTCACTTTACCAACTTTGTCTTTGTTCGGTTTGCCGGAACCCGATTTAATGCCCGCAGCTTTCTTCAACAAAACAGCCGCTGGTGGGGTTTTAGTAACGAAAGTGAAGGAACGATCAGAATAAACAGTGATCACAACAGGAATTGGCAGACCTTTTTCAATGCTGTCAGTTTTAGCATTGAACGCCTTACAGAATTCCATGATGTTAACACCCTGCTGACCCAGAGCAGGACCTACTGGAGGGCTTGGGTTAGCCATACCAGCTGCAACTTGCAACTTGACATAGGCCTGTACTTTCTTAGCCATTGATAATTTTCCTCTATGTGGGTGATATCGCCTTTGATTTAAAAGGCTCCCCTGTCATTTCAGTCCCGCCTTATCCAGGCCAGACTACTAAAAAACAAAAGGCGCGAAATTGTATGTTAATTTCTCACCTATTGCAAGCCAGCAAAAGATACGCTCGAAAATTACGCCTTCTCTACCTGGCTGAAATCCAGCTCAACCGGTGTCGCACGACCAAAGATAGAAACTGAAACTTTCAGGCGGCTCTTCTCGTAATCGACTTCTTCCACAACACCATTGAAGTCTGCGAATGGACCATCGCTGACACGAACCATTTCGCCTGGTTCGAACAATGTTTTTGGCCGTGGTTTATCACCAACCTGCTGAAGGCGATTCATAATCGCATCAACTTCTTTATCACTGATTGGTGCCGGACGGTCAGATGTACCACCGATAAAACCCATGACGCGTGGTACGCTGCGAACGAGATGCCATGTTGCATCGTTCATGATCATTTGTACCAGCACATACCCAGGGAAGAATTTGCGTTCACTTTTGCGACGCTGGCCGCTACGAATCTCAACAACTTCCTCTGTTGGCACCATCACTTCGCCAAAAGAATCTTCCATATCATGTAGTTTGATATGTTCACGTAAAGATTGTGCAACACGACCTTCAAACCCGGAAAATGCCTGTATAACATACCAACGTTTTTTTGGGGAATCTGACATCTTAGAACCTCAGGCCTGTAATAAGTGAAACTAAACGCACCAGGATACCGTCAAGACCCCAGAGGATCAAAGACATCAATGCAGTCACCGCCGCAACAATCAAAGTCGTGTGCAGCGCTTCCTGGCGAGTTGGCCAAATGACTTTGCGCATTTCAATGCGGGCTTCACGAGCGAAAGCCAGTGTGGTTTTACCCTTTGCAGTCCAGAGCGCAGCCGCTCCCGCAAGAGCAACAATAACAACAACCGCCATCGCGCGTAGAGGAAGGCTATACTCCCGATAAAGGTAGTTTCCAACGATAGCAACCGTTAATAAGGCTGCCACTAATAGCCATTTCATTACTTCAAGACTACGCCTGCTTTCTTGAGCATCGCTATTCGTACTCATAAACCAACCTGTAACTATGATTTAAATAGATAGCCAGCTTGCCTCGCAAGAGCAAAACAAATCAGACCGAACCAAAAAATTTGAGTGATTGTATCTGACTTGGCGCCATAATTCAGTATGACATTGTATATCTGAGAGCGATATAGCCAATTCGTTGCATCAGAGCCTATCTCACCAATAATTAAAAACAACTATTGATGAGATAGGTTCTTATTAAGACAACGTACAAAAAGGGCATCGGTTGATGCCCTTTTAGTGTAATCACATCAAAAAATTATGCGATAACTTTAGCAACAACACCAGCACCTACTGTACGTCCACCTTCACGGATAGCGAAGCGCAGACCCTGGTCCATTGCGATTGGGGCAATCAGGGTAACTTTCATCTGAATGTTATCACCTGGCATCACCATTTCCACGCCTTCTGGCAGTTCAATGGTACCGGTCACGTCAGTTGTACGGAAGTAGAACTGTGGACGGTAGCC
>NZ_JBHFKV010000075.1:0-15814 GCF_042879355.1 Photorhabdus sp. RM71S
GGGCATCGCTCAGTCCGTTTTGGGGTTTGTGATTTTTAGCGATTGATCAGATCGCAAAAATCGGACTGAGTTCCCTTCCAAGTGATCTATTATTTCGAAAGCTTATTTAGATTGCCCTGAACAACCTTTTTATTTACCTGCATCAACACAGGCTTTCTGTCATGGACTAAAAAAAACAATAAAACAAACAGAATTGCGAAAAGTTATAAAAACACCTTTTCACATAAATTCACCACAATTTTGTACCCTTGTAATACAACAATTCAAGGAAATAATAGAACACTAGGGAATTTCTTATGAAGAAGAAATATAATCAGATTATTGAAACTATAAAACAAAAAGTCGAACATAACGAAACTATTATTGGAGCAAGTGCAGGCACTGGTCTTTCGGCGCGTTGCGAAGAAGCAGGAGGGGCAGACCTCATTATCGTATATAATTCTGGGCGCTTCAGAATGGCTGGCAGAGGACCTCTGGCCGGATTAATGCCATACGGTAATGCAAATGAAATTGTCAGAGAAATGGGTAATGAAATATTGCCGATAGTTAAGGAAACACCTGTATTGGCGGGTATCTGTGGTACTGATCCATTCTGTAATTTATCTCTTTTCCTGGATGAACTGAAGGCACAAGGTTTTGCTGGTATTCAGAACTTCCCAACAGTAGGGCTTATTGATGGAAAGTTCAGAAAAAACCTGGAAGAAACAGGCATGGGATATGCACTGGAGGTGAAGCTAATCCGCCTGGCACATGAAAAGGGAATGATTACCACTCCTTATGTTTTCAATGTAAAAGAAACTGAGGCTATGGCACAAGCAGGTGCTGATATCATCGTCGTACATCTGGGGCTAACCACTGGCGGCGATATTAGTGCTAATACCTCATATGATCTGAAATCTTGTATACCAATCATTAATGCTTGCGCTTCGACAGCTAAAACTGTCCGAAATGACATTATTATTTTGTGCCATGGCGGCCCAATTTCGGAACCGGAAGATGTCGCCTATATTTTGGCTCATTGCCCCGATTGTCATGGGTTCTATGGAGCTAGTGCAATGGAGCGTTTGCCAACAGAACAAACCATCAAGCACACGATCCAGAAATTTAAAGAAATTAATCGAGGTTAGTGAGAATTATACTTAAGCTATGTGGAAACTGAGTACTACAACCGTAATATCTGTTACGTTATGATGACGCATTGTTTTCTTTTCCTCAAAATACGGGAAGATACCCAATATGCCATCCCCAGCCAACACATGTCTGTCTGGCTTCCTTATTTCATCCTGTCGGTCCGCAACAACTCAGTCTCGCTTGTCTCCGGGGCTTACTCAACGATGTTAACGAAAAAATGGCCGGCAATTGGCTGGACAGAAGCCCCACACACCACAATACTTTCTTTAGCATGCTGATGCCTCGGTGATGACCTCCTGGTGCCGGTTCAGGCCCCGGGAAGGGAAAAAATCGGCCCTGATGAGTACCAACAATATCGAACACCCTGTCGGCGATAGTTTATGCCTTTAAACCGGAAAACCATCCAAAAATTCCCCTGTTTCATTTAACAAGGCTATTTTATCTCGTCTTCCAAAGTTCTACGATGATATTCATCACTCGCTTTTTCATGCATGGTAAACAGCATCGGTAATAGAGAACTCAGCGCCGATAGGCTATGCCCGAGCTGACACAAACTCTCGGAAGTATCTAGGATACTACTGTGCATAATATTGCTTCTCAATTGGTTTAGAAAAAATTAAAACCAAAGAAAAGTCTGCAAGCAAGGTGTGTACTTCGGTTTCTACATTAAATTGCGCGTTAAATGTATAACGCTTTGAGTATGAGGATATGTTACTATTCATATTAGCCATAGCATTCGTAGTAGTCATACTACAGCCCACTAATAATCCACGCACCATTTGCAAATTCCGGTCAGGTGCTTTCATTAGTCCATTCTCATAACTTAGAGCAAAGAGCTTAAATAAGGGCATCTACTATGCTATCACTCTATACCCAATGGATTTCAAGATGCATCGAGACGGCAAGGGAGTGAATCCCCGGGAGCATAGCAAACTATGTGACCGGGGTGAGCTAGTGCAGCCAACAAAGAGGCAACTTGAAAGATAACGGGTATATAACTTGCACCAGAGGGTTCTCACACACAGAGCCTACATTTATTTTTCTTGTAACAAAATAAAGACCATTGCCCACAACTTCACAAATGATTTGGATATTGCTATACCATTTTTGAAAATGCGAGCATGGTCATGTTCTAGTGGTGTTGTAGTCAAATAATTTCGGCTAGTTTCATAGATCTTTATTGCAATTTTCCATATTCAACCAACAACGGATAATTATCGTCTTCTCAGCCGATGAATCTAATATCTAATCCGGAGCCAACATCCGCAGTGGATTCAGTAAAGAGATATCTCGGATGTGTTCTTCACTAAGGCCAGCGGTTTTAAACCAGCGTTCACTATCGCTCAACCATTGCTCAACATCCGGCTGGACTGGCTGTCCAAGATCGGAGCTATAGACAACATTATTCACCTCCGATAACACTTCAAAAAAATCCTCAGTTGTCTGATAACCAAGATAAACAGTTAATGCCGTTTGCTCCACATAAAGCCAATCATGTTCACCCAACGCCTTAAGATCTTTCGCTTTTAATCCTGTCATAGGACTGGCAGGTTGGTTCAGCATGAACTTACAACCACCCGCAGCGGTAATCGCATCAATAAGTTGCATAACTTCATAACGTGAAGCATGGCCGGATGACAATACAACATTATGCTGCTGCGCAAAACTAATTAACTCATGGATCTCGTTATGCAATCGCCCATTGCTATCGACAACAGACAAAGGTTGCTGTGCTAAAGTTTGCGCGAAAGCATTTGCCCAAGCACGTTTCATTATACTTTTATGGCTTGTCGGGACAATAGTCGGCAGATGAACCAACAGCCGCGGAGCTTTACAGAACTGGTACTGACTCAGTGACTGGATAACAGAGTTAATTGCCAGCCCTCCAGCAGTTGCGTTCAATACTATCGAACCAAAAACCGGAAGTCCTGCTTCTTGAGCCAGTGACGACAAAGCAGTAACACTCCCCAGATGGTTTTTAAGTACAACCCCACCACCATGTCGGACGTATTCCCTTCCTGCTTCAAGTACATTGTACCGCCGAATGTAACTATCGGGACGGGCATGATAATGTACATCCAGAAAACGAAGTTTTCTCTCCCAGTATTCTATAAACAGCTGACTCATTGCGCAGCTTTCCAAGGTACGGCATATCCCAGTTTTTCGCGGGCGTTAACTAGATCTTCTCCGTTAGTTATCGCCTCAATAATAGCTTGTTCAGTTTTGTCAACATTTTCTGCACGCTCAATAACGGTAAGCAAATGCTGCTGCGGGATGACTAGCGCACCATTATCATCAGCAAAAACCCAATCTCCTGGAGATATTGCTACACCGCCAATATCCAGAGTGCATTGTTTTGCAGCAACCTTGGCTCGATTCTTTCCAGATACCATATAAACCCCTGTCGTGAATAAGGGATATTCCAATCTGCGAACCTCAGACAAGTCTCTGGCTGACCCATAAATCACAGAACCTGCGATTCCTTTTTGTACAGCCTTAAAAGTTAAAATATTACCCCAACTGGTACAATCCGTACGCCCCTGATTATCAACCACTATTACATATCCAGCAGGTACTTCATCAATGTAGTTTCCAGCATTAAGAAATTTACCCTGTTCCGGAATGATAGGTTCATAGCGCACAGTAAAAGCTGGTCCAGCCATTTTAATCCCGACATTACTACGTGGCACAATTCCAGCTAGTCCAGCAGGAATATGCAGACTATCCATTGCATCCGATATGGCCGCACTGTCAAGCTTCATTAAACGCTTTTTGATTTGATCAATTTGTATAGTTTGCATTACATTTCCCCTTTGGGTTCACGTGCGCACAGGACACTCCAGGCGGCATATTCTGGTATAGATTGTTGCAGTAGCAATTTATTACATGGAAAATCCACTGAATATTGTCGTCCTTCATCATCTATGGTCGTCAAGGTCATCTGTCCAAGCATTTCTTCACCAGACAAAAATGAACTTATAGAAGGAGACACTGTAATATTCACCGAAAGAAATTTTGAAGGATTATTTACTGCATATGTTGTGTGTAGATATGTATTTAATTCATCATCATCTGTGAACCAGTTAATGCGGTATTGTTCACTGAGTTTTTCCATAGCAGTCATCTGGCAATCACTAACCAATTTGTTTTCAAACATGACGCTAAAGTTAGCCAATTGCTGTACGGAAAGAGGGACATCAGCAGGCGTAATAACTTGTACTACGACATAAGGCGCTTTCCACAGATAGTGAATATCACACTCAACACCATCAAAGAATGCATTCACCATCGTACCTACTTTACTTTCACTAACCCCGATTAGTGTCCAATGGTAGTTTCTCTCTCTCATGCCGACTACTGGGCCGATAGAATGTTCTTCTGACAACATTAACCGCATTTGGGACGGAGGCCCTGGCAACACAACTATTTTACTACCATCAACATTAAGACTGAAACCAGGTGCTGTACCTGTAACATTGGGAATAACCTTTGCTCCGAATGGAAACATGGCTTGGAATCGATTCGAGAGATCACAATATACTCCCAGTTTTTCCAATTGTTGCTGTATTTCCACCCAGACATTATCACGTATTTCCAGAGGGCTTCCTGCCGCTTTTGCTATCGCCTCACGAGTTTTATCATCCGGTGTCGGGCCAAGACCGCCACACACAATAATGAGAGTATCCTGCCCCAGCCTGCGAACCACTGCGGTAGCAATCTGGTTAATATCATCAGCACAAACCTGATGTTGCTTCACTTTATATCCCTGCTCCGTGAGATATTCACTAATATCCTGAAGATTAGTATTAGGATATTTACCACTCAGGAGTTCATCACCAACAGTAATAACCGATGCAGAATAGCTAGTGTATTTTTTACTTAGAGTACTAATAATAGCCTGCGCCATTTGTTGGGTTGTTGCGCTACCACCCAGATCATAAGTAACAGTTCGTCCTTCACGTATCACATTATCTACTGCACAGTTAATTTGCTGTGCTGCATCAGAAAAGCCAAGATGTTCCAGTAGTAATGCGATTGTGTAAAACATCGCTGCCGGATTGGCTTTATTTTTACCTGCCATACCAGGCGCACTACCGTGTACAGGTTCAAAGTATGCAATATCACTACCAATATTAGCGCTAGGCGCTAAACCAAGCCCTCCCATTACTCCCGCTGCCAAATCAGACAAAATATCACCGAACATATTCTCAGCGACAATGACACCAAATTCATGCGGTTTTCTTACCATCCATAAAGCTACCGCATCTACATTGTGGATATCCGCTTTTATTTCAGGGTAACGTGCCGCAACAGTATCGAAAATACCTTTTGCAAAGTGCCCACTTTCCCGCATTACATTTGGTTTATCCGCAAAGGTTACACGGGAGTAGTTATTTTCCTTTGCATACTCAAATGCAGTAATAAACAAACGTTCTAAACCAAAACGGGTTTGTAGACGGACTGTCCATGCTGCTTCTTCAGAGCCATATTTATCTATATTTGGATGCCGTAACCAAGTTGTCGCAGTAGCGGGAATTCCTTTAAAATCGAACCCTGCATATAGTCCTTCGGTATTTTCCCTGATAACACAACAGCGAAATGGTTTACGGTCCCCTTCTACATAACGCACTGGTCGGATATTTGCATATAATCCCAAACGCTGGCGTAATTGGATAACGGGTGACACATAATTTCTCATTTTCCCACGCAGAGGCGGCGGCAACGCTTGTTGTGCTTCTTCTTTACCTTTACTAGTAATAGCGCCGAGTAACACCGCATCTACTGAAGCTATTTTTTCCCAAGTACTGGCAGGTACTGGATTACCTTCTCTTTCCCAACAAGTCCAACCAATATCCCCAGTTTCCAATGTCACAGGAAGATTTAGGGCCTGAAAAACGGGAAGAGCGGCATCGCATACTTCCTGACCAATACCATCCCCAGGTAAAATAAGAATTTTTTTATTCATAAGGTTTTGAGCCAATCGTTAATTACGTTGTTAATAAATGACGGCTTGTCTTCCCAAGGCCGCATTCCTGCCCCATCCACGACAACAAAACAGTGCGTAGTATTAGTGCTGACCACCTGATTACATTCTGTGGCTAATTGTGAACGTCCACCAACTATGCTCAGAAATTTTCCTTTGTAATTGCACAATATTGTTCTGGCATCCAATTGTAGCAACAGTGAAAATCCCACTATCATGCGCTCCCGAGCAGTATTTCTTAAATGGTCAGGTATCGCAGGCATGTTAGGAAGTGGGGTCCCACCTTCAGGAATAACAAAGTTATGTAACACAGAAATCGCTTCATCTAGCTGATTTCTATTCAGTAATGCTATTAATTGTTCCAGCCTATTGGTCAGTAACGAATCAGCATATCCAGGACCACTCACTGAGATTACTCCCGTGAGATTTTTCAGGCGCGACGCAAGCAATTGTGCCAGAGTACCAGACATCGCAAAACCGATAAGCAAATAAGGCTGGGAAAAACGTTGATTGAGTTCAGATTCAATAATATTAATAGCGTAGTCGGGATCAGATAAATTAATTAAGGATAATGTATCAATAATAGACACCTGATATCCCACTTTCTGTAATAATATACGCAATGGAGTGCAAAAATCACCATGATCCCAAAGCGGCATCACAGGTGAAAGAATTACCGCTTCGAGACTGAAACATCCGGCATGGTTATTATGCCGTGTCATGCCGTTGCTCCTCGCAAAGATTTAACAACCTGAAACGCATAATTAATACCATTTCGTAACCCTTCTTCGAGAGCTGTTTTATTTTCCACACTCAAATTGTACATACCCATCATTATATCGATAAGATCGCGCTGGGCGGCGGCAAAAAAATGATGGGATTGCAGTTCATTGAGTTGATTAAATACTCGTTCAAGGTCATATTGTTTGCTATTTTGGCTCAGATTGAGAAATGATAGCCAGCTTTCCAAATTGAGATTTCCGGCACCTTTTCCCATCCCTGATAGAGAACTATCAATAAAATTAGCTCCAGCTCTCATAGCTTCAATACTATTCGCTGTGGCAAGACCCAAATTATCATGAGGGTGGAATCCCAATTGCAATTGCGTGGCAGACTTTAACTTATAAAACATCTGCGCTACCTGTTCAGGGAACAAACTACCATTTGAATCCGCCAGGTAAATAATATCAGCACCAGCTTGTTCACACTGTTTGGCAACTTCAATAATTTTACTGATAGAGAGCTGACTCACTCGTGTAAAATTAATACCCACAGCCATTCCAGTAGCTCGAGCAATCTTGCATAACTCTAAGCATGGCTGGGGGTTATCAGCTTTAATACATAACCGAAGCAAGCTAACGCCATTCGCCTTCATTGCATAGATATCATCAACATTAATATTGTGAGGATGGGCAATGACGACCAATTTTGCCTCAGGTACCGATTGATGAATATCTCGGATATAACTATCCGGCGACATACCTGTTAGGCCAATATTAGAAATAGGTTTGAAAGAACCATTGCGATAACCAATTTCAAACCATTCCACACCACTTTTAGTCAACGCTTCAACATGTTTTATAGCGTATTCTGTTGTAAAATTAAAATTATTCAGGTATCCACCATCACGTAATGTGACATCTATATTATTAACCATTTTTCATTCCTATTTTAGTTTCTATTGTTTGTTTTTTACTTATTTCTTTATTACCTCTATTACCAGTTATATAAATAATGCTACCGACTAAGGAAACAACTGTGATGATAGATGCCACTTTAATAGGTTCATGGTGAGATATATAACCAATAAGCAATGATGCCAGTCCTGCACTACCTAATTGCAATGTTCCCATCACGCCGGAAGCTGTCCCTGCCGCTTGAGAATGAGTGGCAATTGCCGATGCAGTACCAAGTGGCAGCAAAAAACCATTACCGAAAGTCAATACTGATATTGTTAGTACAGAAGTTATCAATGGGTAGGAACTAAAAAACATTTGTATCGTGAAAGCAATACCTCCAACAGCAAAGATGAGATAGCCATGAGAAATCGTCTTTCTCATGCCTTGCTGGCGACTTAATTTCTTAGCAGTAAGATTACCCAACACATAACTCAAAGAGAGCATTATATAGGTGTAGCCAACATATTTTTCTGGTAATCCCATAGCTGTAAGAATAAATGGAGATTCAATCAAATAAGAAAAATATGCCGTATAAGCGAAGCAAGGTATTGCTGCATAGAAAAGAAACTCTTTATTTATTATCACTTGGTAAGTACTAACCAATACATTTTTAACACTCAATTTTTGGCGCTTTTTCACTGGTAGTGATTCTTTCAGAACTAGCAAGCACAGTATAAGCGTGGCTGTTATAAATAAAGTAAGAAATAGAAAACAGGCTTTCCAGCCATAATACTCACTTAACACACCGCCGATCATTGGTGCGACAGCGGGTGACATTCCCACAAAAGGGAAAATAATCAGATACAAATTGGCTGCTTCTTCCTTGCCCATCAAATCATTAATAATGGCACGACTTAATGTAATACCAGCACAAGCGCCTACTCCCTGGAATAAACGCAATAATAGCAACTCACTAATATGCGTACTGTAAAAAATACCAATTGTTGAAATCAGCCATATAATCATTCCAGAAATAAGAATCGTTTTTCTTCCTAAACAATCACTTAATGGCCCATAAATAAGTTGAGAAAAGGCTATACCAAATAGAAATATAGCTATTGCACTTTGTATACTAGATTCGCTAACGTGATAATAGTTTCCCATTTTACTCAAGGCGGGTAGGAATATATCCGATGAAACCAGCCCCCCCATAGAAAGAAAAGCCATTAAAACGATAAATAATAAAGATGAAGATTTATTGTTCATGGACCATTAACCAATCAATATAATAAACATTATCCAAGAATAAATTCCGTGTAAAATAAAAAAAACACGCACCAGTTAAATTTACATTAAATGCACACAATCACTTATTTAATGAATAAATTAATAACATCAAAACAATTATAATCTCACATTAGCAAATTCCACATTGGCATAGTTATTAATTTACACACCTTATTTAATAATTAACACTTCAAAAAATAAACTCAAGTAAATATCAACTGAAAATATAGTAACATCAATAACATTTTTTAGTAAACAAAAAAACATAAAATTTAAATTCAAAAACAAATAAAAAAAACACAAAACACAACATATAATACTAAAAACAAAGTCATTATTATTATAAATATAATAACTGATGTTATTATATGAGCAATGATATATTTTTAAAAACTCACAACCTAGTAATACCAGATCACATTTCCCTACCATTGTTAAGACACGCAAACTAAGGAGGTACACATACTAATTTCCGGTAGTTGTCACTGTAAGAATATTGAATTTACGTTTAACTGGGAGCCTGAGCCTCTGGAGATTCCGGCACGAGCATGTACTTGCTCTTTTTGTACCAAGCACAGTGCCGTCTGGACATCATACCCAACGGGGCAGCTTCGACTAAGTATCAGAGACCAAAAACTTCTACATAAATACTCTTTTGAAACAGGTACAGCCCAGTTTTACATCTGTAGCAAGTGCGGAATAGTACCTATTGTCATCAGTCAGATTAACGGTCGCGATTATGCCGTAGTTAACGTCAATACCTTTGAAGACGTTGATCCTACATTGCTTAAATATGTTTCTGCTAAGTTCACTGACGAAAGTGAGCAAGCTCGATTGACTCGTCGTCAACAAAACTGGATTGCTCTGGATTGCTAATGTTGAATATATATAGGTTATATCAGAGAAAAATAATATCTGGTCTTACCATTTGCGTATTTTCATGAATGGAGATCGCGCAATAACCCCCCTGTGTCAGCATAGTTGAGCGAAAATACGCGCCTATACGGTTGATGACGAAGAAGCATGGATAATCAGGACGACTTCAATCAGCTCTGGCCTATCATGGGTATTCGCCACGGTAAGAAAGAACAAAGCCGGAAGATCAAAGAGATCTTCCGGCTTTTTAATCAGATTACTTTCTGCTTAGAAGTAACTCTTTCCATTGTTCAAGATAACCTTTGAATTCTTCTATGGTTGCGATCTCAAGACTTTCTTCTGTGTATTCGTTAAAGATCTCGACGCCATCTGGCTTAATAGTAACAGTATGGGCATTACCAGTTCCTTCCCATTGTGGTATTTCGCCATTTTTAACTGATTCACACCAAGAAATATATTCTTCAACGCTGTGTAAACTGCCCTGAACATCGTCATTTAAAAACCATGCTATAAGGCGATGTTCTTCATCTGCTTGAGCGCGAGAATAACCATGTTCATCAACATAAAATTTCATTTTTATTTAACACCTTCATAAACAGGAAATGCTGTATTAATATTTCCATTTTTATCTAAATAACCACCAATTCTTACCCCACTTGGCGATATTCCTTCCCACTTAGAGCCTTGCATAGTGGAATTTTTATATGCCCCTTTTATTTCAGATAGTACCTGCTGACGATTCCATGATTGTGGGAAGAATGTTGATTTAGGATCTTTCGACACCCATTGTCCAGTTTGTGAGTTAAACACTTCAACTTTTCCTCGATAGACACCTTGAGCATTTGAGAGGTCTGTAATTTCAGTAATACGGGCTTTTCCTTGATGGCCTATGCTGGCTTCATGATGGAAGCCAACAGCTTTTCCTTTACGGTTTATTTCACCATGAAAAACATGTTCAACATTAACTTTTGACAATATACCTATTTCATCATGAGCTTGATGAATCAGCTTTGAGGCGGTTTCAAGGTCACCATGTTTCAGTGCCTTATCTGCTCCTTTTAGGAGTTTCCCAGCAACATCACCAGCTCCTGGTATCAGGCCTACTACTGCTGCTAGATAATCGATCGCGGTTTCTGCTTCGGCAAACCCTTTAATATCTCCAATCACAGGAAGAAAATCAGCAGATACGCTAAATGTTGTCGCAGCTCTTTCACACACATCCGGTGACTGTACACAAAGCTCGGCTGTTTTTTCTTCATGAGCTTTTATCGTTCCAGGCTTATGCTTCTCTGCGGCACTTAGAGCATGAGCTAAATGATTGTATACAATCGTTATTTCTCCGGAGTTAGCGCCACTGTTAGCACCCTGAGCACTATTTGTAGAAAATGCACCAGCAATACCACCAATGATTCTACCTCCAGCTTGTATTTTAGCCGGATCGCTGAATGTATTATCTAAAGTTGGATACGCAAGCGAAGCAGCCAATGAGCCAGCAGCAGCACCTTTGGCATCCCCGCCACCAATTTCTGCTGCAAAAGCAGATAAGGCAGTATGACTAATTGCTCTTCCAGATTCACCTAATACTTTCTCATAGTCTCCTATGAAATCCGCCCCTTCTGCATTGATTTGATTACCGACATTGGCAAGCAATGCTGCCGTGAAATTATCTTTAAAACTGCCGCCATTAATTGTGGTATTTAAACTGGAACTGATAATTGATTGTCCAGCAACACGTTGAGCGACTTTGCTCCAATCACCCTTACTTAATAAAGGTATATTTGATTTTGCAGCAACAGCCCCGTCAGCAGCTTTATCCCAACCCATAACATTATCAAATCCAGCCAAAACACCACCAATCGCCATTGAAGTGATGGTTGATTTTACAGTATCACTGCTGCCCATTACTTTAAAGGTTTTAGACAGATTGCCTTGATTATCTACAAGTGTAACTGCTGCTTTAGAAGCCAAAGCCGCTATACCTGAAGTCACTGCTCCATATGTAGCAGTACTTGCTGCCGCAGCTGTTGCTACACTCGCTCCAGCCGCAGTAGCTGCTCCTCCAACCACACCTGCTGCTCCACCGGCTGCCGCAACAGTTACCCCCGCGCCTGCTGTAGCTACAGCAACTGCTATAGCAATAACAGCAGAAACTGCTGGACTTAAATGCTGGCTCTTATAATCCCAACTATCATAAGCATCCTTAACTTCATTCCATTTTACATCTTGCTGTCGATTTAACTCCTTTAACCAAGCTGTTTCAGGTGTATCGCCGAGTGTTGCCAATACATTCTGTAAGGATTTATCGTTCTTCGTTTTGATATCAGCACTAATCCCATTTGCTGCATCGACAGTTAGTTTTCCGCCAATGTGAATAGAAGGCAGTACCCATTTTTCTTTAGTATGGCCGCTATCTCTGTTCTTAATGAAGAAACCCTTGGATTCGCTAATAGTTTGTTCAAAAGAGGTATCCTTTACTGCCTTAAAATTTACCTTTCCATGTGTACTGGTTAACTTGGCATTTTTATTAGTTTCAATCTTACTGGCTTCATAAGTACTGTCATCATGGCTTAATAGGTTAATATCACCGTTAGCAATGAATTCAGTCACCTTATTAGTCACATCGTGGCGAATTTTTGTAGTTGTTTTCTTCTTACCATACCATTTACGCTTTGTTTCTTCGGTTTCATAATGACTAATATCCTCCTTTGCTTGCGCATAAAGATAACCGCCTTTATCAGCTATATTTATAGCTCCTTTAGCCATTAACTTAGTAGCTTGAAATAATAAATTCCCATCAGTGATAATAGATAAATTACCCCCGCTATTTAATTCAACACCTTGAGGTTTTATTTCTTCACGTGTTGAGTTGTTACTTCTCAGTTCAAAATAATTATTAAGAGCTACAAATCCTATATCTCCACCAGAAGACAATTTAATATCTCCATCAGAAGATAATTTAGAAGCAAATATAGAAATAGCATTATTTGCTAACAATGTTAGATTTTTATTAGAGTGAATATTAGGGACTGCTATATCCTTATGAGAATTAAGCATGCCATTAGGATAATGGAAATATTTATAATCATAAGCAGATAATTCAAGATTTCTTCCTGCATACAATAATGAATCACCTTTTGAATGGATTTGAGTAGCTTTTCCAACAATATCTTTACCGCTTGATATCACAGCATTATTTGCACGTATTTTAGTGCTTAAATCTTCTGCCTTAAAGTTTACTACCGACATTCCGCACCCAATTCAGGAATAAAAAGACTCGTATGGTGGCCCCAATATTTTCAGCAGGGCATTTTGGTACGGTTGCGTTCCCGTCACCATCCGGTGTTCTTCAAATTCAAAGGTATTAATACCTTCGAAAGTTAAAAATACCCAACGAGCGGTGGGCGATTGCGTCTGCTGCTGCTTCATATCCGGGTAGAATGCCTGGCTTTGTTTCAGACCCGTGCGAATTTTATGTTCCAGCGCCGCATACACCATTAAGCTACACGTCATCACCATCAATAAGGCTTCGATGCGTTCCGGTTTTTTCAGGTACATGGATGAGGTTAAGAACTCGGGACTTTTTAGGAATCGAAAACCTCGCTCAACTTTCTGCTGGGCTTTGTCATTCGCGAGCAACGCGGCCATATCCAGCGCCTTATCGTCCGTTTCATTGGTCGCCAAAATAAACATCCCCACCTTGAGTCGGGCATACACGACTTTATCCAGTTGACTGTAAGCCCGGCCTGAGAGCCGGTAATAAATCTGAGAGGGTTTATCTTTAGCCGGACGTCCACGCCCTTGATATGTCATGATTTCCTCCACTTGTGGGGCGTCAATACCGATAAACTGGCATTCGGAGCCAAAATCACGCAGGGCGCATAACGTATCTCACAGAGCGCCTCCCGGGCTTTGCGGCCGCCCCGTTGCCTGACCTGAATCTGTCTTTCTCCTGCGGACTGCAAAGTATCGCTGAAGGTATAAAGAGTCTCTTCACTCTCTGCTATCCGCCGGCTTTGCATTGAACGAACAACAAAACGCTGCTGATTCATGACCTTATAGGCCAGGTATTCAATCACATCAGATTCCCGATCACAGACACTGATCACCTTTGTCATCTCCGGCCCCAAACGCGCCGCCCTTGATACGGGCGGGTCTCACGCTGTTTTTTCTTGCCATAGTCATTGATGTTTCTCACCCCGCGTTTTTGTTCAATCAACCCGACAACCTGTTGTTGATTGGGGGCAAAAAGCAGTACTGAATGCGCCAGCATTCCCGTGGGTTTTTGACTGGATGAGGTATAGCCCATTTCATCCCTGACGGTTTCATGCGTAAAATTCAGCGTCGTGGTATCTTCCAGCGCGAGCAGGTAGTCACAGGATTTAACCCGCTCAGCGGTGGCAGCAAAACCCGCCTCTGCAATGGCATCGGCTTTAACATCCGTATTACGGATAAAACGGTAAGCCGCTTCGATATCAGCGGGGGTATCCAGAGATTTCACAAGCGATTTTCCTATGTTGTTAACGAGTGATGAGGAGACTTTTACCAACCGTTCGGTGCGCCGCTGGTCACCCAGTTTTGCGCCTGAGAACGTCTCTTTTGCCCAGTGTTCTGCTTCCGTTACAAACCTGGTCAATTTACCTCAATTTATCGTTTTATCCTGAAAACTATCATTTAGGCAGAAGTACACAAATTCCTCAATATTTACTGAGGGATTTGTGTATAAGAGACAGGAAAAACACGGGGTGGGAAAACATCGAATGAATTATTTAAGGGAATACGAACATGTTTACTTCCGGATTAACGATGTTGCACTTATTATGTGAATCTACCATATTTATATATCAATCAGATAAAAAATATCCTAAATTTCGTTTATACATATTACTGAAAAACACAAAAACAGCCCTATAATCGAGCTGTTTTTGCATGCTATTGCTAATAGTCAATTACCATCCGGTAGCATTAACACTATCCGCATGATCAAGTTATCAATCCCAATTTTCTTGAGTAATTAAGTAATTCAGTCACCTTATGAACTTTAAGTTTTCGCATCATATTAAGGCGGTGAGTTTCTACTGTTTTAATACTAATACTTAACACCTCAGCAATATTACGATTGCCATTACCTTCGCTAATTAGCTGTAATATTTGGCGCTCACGCCGGGTAAGCAATGTGCTGTCATCATTTATTCCTTCTCCCAGCAAGCGGATTGCCTCCTGATTAAGATGAGGATCAACGTAACTTTTTCTGGCAGCAACACTGGTAATCGCAGCAAGTAATATCTGCTGCGAACTGGTTTTCAAGACATAAGCTAATGCTCCCGCACGCAGTACACGGCTGGCAGTCAGCTCATCATCATGGGCCGTAAGAGCAAGTATGCGCAAATCCGGCCGGCGTTGGCAAAGTTGTGGAATGATATCCAATCCATTCAGCCCCGGAAGGCCAAGATCAAGAATCACAATATCTGGTGCAAGATCCCGACAGGCAGCATAAACAGAGAGTCCATCATCAACTTGCGCGACTACCTGATAACGCGGGTATGCGGCAAGAAGATTCTTTATTCCATCTATGATCAGCTCATGATCATCTACCAGCAAAACTTTATAGCAAATCATATTAGGACCTCGCGGAAAAAGGTGCATTCTGCTCGTGTTCCTCAGCAGAGCACAGCGTTGCGTTAATCAATTTGCGTAGTTTCATCAGCTCATTTTTTTGCGGCAGCGAACCGTTATGTATCTGGTTTTCCATTTCAACAATGACACACAATAATGAATTAAGCCCTGCCTGCCCACTCACTCCCTTCATCAGGGTGAGATCTCACATTTTTAATAAGGTTATTTTAGTTAAATAAAAATCAAAATATGACTTTTTATAGGCATTTCTCTCATTAAAACGTTAAGATCTCTCTCTTCCATA
>NZ_JBHFKV010000076.1:0-13883 GCF_042879355.1 Photorhabdus sp. RM71S
CAGCCATCCCCCGCCGTTATAGCGACCCCTGAGAAAAGCCATTGTCCCCGATAGTATTGCACCTATACCCTGTTCTTTGACTGATAGCAGCCATAACCATAGCTGCACCCATATATCAGGCTGCTTGTCCATGAGTTTCATATCCACCCCCATAAAATGGGCGTCCGTGGGGGTGAGCTATGTTCGCCCCTGTGAGTTGTTGTTAATTGGGTTAATGAACTGATCGCCACTTCTTGTTTTCACCCCTCAAATGATGGGAAAAAAACGGAAGTTGATTATAAAAAAGGCCACACCGAAATGTGACCTGGAATCAATAAAACCCAGAGCTAAATTTGGTCGATCTGAGTCGGCCTGTTTAAATATCAGGGTTCCAATAAATATTCATTAGGTTAAGTTAAGCATGCATCATCATTGATGCAAGCAGCATCAAAAACCAAGGAATATCAAATGGATAAATCAAATTCTCATATGATTGGGCAGCAACAAGAACTCGAGTTATTTCCAGTAAAAGAGGTTGAAATTGATGGCATTCAAATGGGGGTCCTTAATAATGGACTTCCATATTTAACCATGCGTGGTTTATCTAGGTTATGTGGTGTCGACTCAGGGGTAATGACTCGGTTAACCACAAATTGGCTAGAAGAAAGAAACAAACCAAGAGGTAAAAAAATAGACACAATACTACAATCCAAGGGATTGAAACTAACCCGCTTATACACAATCATTACAAATCAAGGCATAGAAACTCATGCATATCCCGATAGTGTATGCATGGCAATACTGGAATATTACGCTTTCGAGGCTTCTCAAAGTGGTCAATTTGACAATACTACCGCCATTAGAAATTACAGGGCATTGGCCGAGCACTCACTACGCAGATTTATTTTTTTAAGTGTAGGCATTGATCCTGAAAACCCACTACGTGGCGCATGGCAATGTTTTCAAGAAAGACTTCAATTAAACAGCCAAGTTCCATTTGGTTACTTTTCTATATTCAGTGAAATGGCTGACTTGACCCTCAAAATGATCAACACAGGTTTTGATTTTGGGCCTGCTTCAATTCCAGATATAAGCGTTGGTCAAGTTTGGGGCACTCATTGGGTACGAAATAATTTAGATAAAAAGTATGGCGAAAGAATAAAATCTCCACACATCTATCCCTATTGGTTTCCACAACACAGAGCTGGACCTATTGAAGCATGGGTATATCCTGATGATGCATTAGGCGAATTTCGACGCTGGATGCAACGCTCATACTTGCCAATAAAATTTCCTGCATATATAGAAAGCAAGGTTAGAGCTGGAGCTATTCCTCCTGTAAATGCAGGAAGTTTATTAACTCAAGTGAAAAAACCAGAGTTACCCAAATAAGTATTTTTTATGATTTACTCACCGCTAATAGCCACCCAATCAGCGAATAAAGCCCGGATTCAGTTCCGGGTAATCCGCGTCGTATAAGTAAAAAGGCCACGTCAGATCGCAGCCCTTGAAGTGTTGCCGGGTAATACACGCCCGGCGCGTGGTATTCTCCTAGTTCCTACAAATGCACAGGAGAATTATTTTGGCAAACTCCGCTGGGGATTAAGTCCCCGTTAAACGGGCGTGAAAAAAGAAAAGGCCGCCGAAGTGACCTTAATAATCCTGAAAATTACTAATCCAGCTTGGGATCATCTAATCCTGTATGAATGACTGCCTTTATCGCCGAAGTTACTTCAAAAAACCTGTCCGTTAGAATGCCTTTTGGAATAGTAAATTCATGGGCGCCATTTGCCACACTGACATGCAAGAGTAAATTTTCATACCATAGTGATATTGAAACATAATACCAATCACCAATACGCAGCGTGTCATTCACCATCGTTCCAATTTGAAAATTAAGCCTATAATCTTCATCCAATTGAACTGCATGTGCAGGACGATACTCAAGATCCCCTTGCTGATTTATGATGCAAGAACGTACATATGGTTGTTCTACCCCCTCTTTATCTTTCCATGATGAGGCAGGGAGATCTAAGGATTCATAATATTCTTTCATTAAACCCTGAGCATCATTTTGAAGAAGTACTTTTCTGGCATTGTACTTCTCTTGTAACAGTTTGTGTTGCGAGCGAATATCAGCATAAGTAATTGACATGCCTTTCTCCATAAGTTCCTGATTACGAACCAGCATGATTACCACCTTTAATGAAAAATTACTATGACATACATACAAAAAGGCCACGCTATGCGCAGCCTCCGTAATCAATTGAATTCGTTCCGATATGGGAATTCCCATATCGGCTATGATTAAATCTCGACAAGTAACCATAGCTAACAGAAAGAGGAGCTAATGAGCAGAACAATTAATGAAGCTGTCCGCGAGCTGGAAATCAGCATCACAGCTACAGAGCGGATCGTGATTGCAATGTTACAACTACTTTCACCCGTACAAAAAGATGCCCTGAAAGATATTCTCTTTTCAGAATGTCAAATAGCCTCTGAAATAATTCCTGCGGATAACGAACAATTAATCAAAAGAGAAAAACAAATCACTGAGAAGATTCACACTCTTTTGCAACTCTGAGCATAAGTTCCTGGCGTTTTTTCTCCTGTTCAATAAATCCCCCCCACTTGCCATTAGGGTGAGGGGTATTTACTGCTTTCAAAAACGCTTCGCGATCACAATCTCTACTCTCATCTTTGCATTCGTCAGAAACGCTGCTATAGCGCTCCATTGAGATAAACGCAGCGGCAACGGCTTCACCTACAAATACCGCGTCAAGATCACTCAGTCCATCAGGTACCATTTGCGACAGAATAGTAATAAGTGCCAATCGTGCCTGTTCTTGGGATTCTGGAGATAGTTTGTCAAAGTTCATACCCGACCTCTCGACGGTAATAAAGAAAAAGGCCACGCAATACGTAGCCCTGAAAATAATATCGTATTTTAATCGCATTTTATTGACAAAGTACGATTAAAATCGTATTATCTAATCATCCCAAGCGGATAGGCTCTTTAACAAATGAGGAAACGATGGTTACGGTTCAATGGACGAGGAAGGCACGAAAACAGTTGCTTTCAATCGATACCCGATACCGGAAAGCTATCAATGAGAAGGTTAACCAACTTGAAACTTTCCCCGCAGTGACGTTGGACATCAAGAAGCTTCATGACCTTGATAACCAATACAGACTACGGGTTGGTGAATACAGGATAATCTTTGAAATCACTGATGGCGAGCCGGTTATCTGCTCGATAATGGCAGTCAAACGGAGAACATCGACAACGTACTAGGCGGGGCAACCCGCCATTTCCTCATTATTAAATTCACCGCGACTCTTGGCCACACGGATGAATACATGAAAATGCAATACATAAATGATGAAGCAGGAAAACCTCAATATGTTGTTCTGCCAGTAGCTGAATATGAAAAACTTCTCAGCACAAAAGAAGATTGGGAGGATGTGCCATACACGCCGTCAAAATATGATGATGTGACCGTGCCTAACGGCGTCGTGTCCATTATGGTTGATCAGGATGTTTCTATTCTGGCAGCCTGGCGCATCTATCGTGGGCTGTCTCAGCATGAGGTAGCTGAAAAACTCAACACGGCTCAATCAACCGTGTCTCAGTGGGAGGCTTCAGATAGACCACAGAAGCGCACACGAGAAAAACTGGCCGCACTATACAACTGCACTCCAGAACAGCTAATTCCATAATCCAACGGCCCCGCTCAGGGGTCGTTTACTTTGGCCGAAAGACAAAAAGCCATGCTATGCACAGCCATCTAGTTGTAAACCTTGAGTTTGCTACTGGTAGAAATAGAAAAACCCGCACCTAGGCGGGTCTGAATATTCTTTTAGTGAGCATAGCTACAATTCCCCACTATCTGGAGAGATTACGCCAAGTTTATGCAAAACGCAAGCCCTCTCTTTTTTATCGCGTTACTTTGCTAAATTCAGATGCTGCTCTGCTTTCCTCGATATCACATTTCGCCACCAGCTTTTCATAGAATGGCTTCCAGTTACGTGACCAGCTTGATTGGGTAAGCTCTGGCAAAAGAGCCTTAATGGCTGTATATGCCACTGAAGATGGCACCCGGCTATAACCGCGACCAGAACAACGCTCACAGATTTTAATCACTGGCGCACCCGTAGCTTTGGTTGCTTCACGATCAACGACTTTCCCGGTACCGTTACAACGGCAACGACTGGATATAACCCCTTTACCACCGCAAGGAGAGCAAAGTTCATCTACCCACTCAGTTTCTACGCGTTGCTCTATCACATCCTTATACCCTGCATATTTAATCACATCACGCTGAACGGATATTAACCCGCGTCCATTGCAATGTGAGCATGTGCTGGTTGTGGCGGCTGATCGGGAATATTCTTCAAAAGCCATTTTTGCCAATATCACCAGGCATTTTCCTAACTGGCGCCCACTCGCTTTGGTGATGAGTTTGGGCACCTGACGTCTGGCATACAAAGTCAACTGCTCAACGGTTCGAACAGTATCTTCATTGCTGACGCCATGTTTACCCAAGAACGCCGCCATCCCAAATTCAGCCTTAGATTCAGCCATCCCTAATGCCGCCATAATATCAGTACCCGTTATCCGGTCCGTTGACGTGCATTTAGACGAATGATTGATTGCCAGTCCTTTCGGGCTGAAATGTTTTAGTGCTGATTCGAGTTTCATTATTCCGCCCACTTCTTAAAAGACAGTTCACGCACTTCATCACCGTTAACAAGTACGTCATTGAAATCACCATGATCAGGCCAGCGAATACTGACCTTTTCTAAATCATTTTTAGCAATGAGATTGCCCCTGGCACACTCAAAAGCGGCCGCGTGTCCGGTCGCTGAATACAGGTCCATATCAGCGAAAATAATTAAGTGTTTAACCCCTCTCGGTACCCGGAATTTCCCCATAAATCCCGCATTCATAGTCGGCCAGGTGTTGCAACCGTATATCTGTTTGCATGAGAGTGCGGTTTCTACGCCTTCTGTGATCCCCAGCGTTGATGAAACGGGAAACATGCGGATAGCCACAGAGCCGGTGTGCTTTAAATAATCATCAGACTGTAGGGAATACGTTTTTTTGGCGATATCCATATTGGCTTTTTTATCACCCTCTAATAGCGTCCTGTGCAGGTAACAAAGCGCACCTTTATCATCCGTCGCCAGAGAATACATGGCCTGAAAAGCTTTCGTTCCTACAGGTTGATGATGACAATATCGGATCTGCTCCGCTGGCAGGCAATTAATCCCCCGGTTGCGTAAATAACTTTCGGCTGACGTTCCGCGCAGATTCACCAGCGTGGCATACTTCCTAATCACCCTGTCACGAAATAATGACCGGTCATCTTTATTGATGGAGTCTTGAGCGCTTTCGGGCTGATAGGCATACGTATTGCCAATAATTTCATCAACTTCTTTTGCGAGCGTTCCGAAGTCTTTTTTTTGCGTCAGTGAAAGTAATTTCCAGCCGTCACCGGTATTACAGACACAAATAAAAGTTCCTCGTCCATCTTGATCATCACAACGATACTTACCTTTCTGTCCGCAAATAGGACACTTACCTTTGTAGTGCTTTTTCCCTGTGATGGGGGGCAAACCGTAATGCTCAAAAACTATCGACCATTTTCCGATAACGGCATCCGTTGTTTTCATAAACTACCTCCCTGCGTGGCTGAACTGAGTTGTTTAATTGCGGCTTTTTGCATAAGCAATCTGTTTCCATTTGATGAAGTTATTGACTTCCGGTGTCAGCTCCTGCGGGGTGTTATGTAAACCGCGTGGATAGACGCCGAATTTGTCTTTAAAGGTATTGCCTACCCAACCATCACTAAGGATCTTCCCCTGTGCGGCACGCTGATTCTGGTAATACTTCAACTGTGAATAAAAGCTCTGTTTCTCAGCCTGCGTATAAACATGCGCTTTATTGCTAAGCTTTTTCAGTCCACGGGAGCGATCCACTTCAACATCTTCACCGCTTAAGGGCTTAAATCCACACTTGGGGCAGGCATAGACACCCGCGGGTTTCATGTAATGACAAGAGGGACACTCCTTCGGCAGCTTTTCAGCTTTGTCGCTGTCAGTGCGACGAGAGGCCTCTTTCATCCCGTCGTTTTTGGATGGCAGCTCGTCATATTCGATATCATCCGGGTAACCGAGGCGGTGAACCGTGCCGGAGTGATCGAAGATAAGACAGGTTTCTTTACCGGGAGCAGCCCTTAAGCCTCTGCCAAGACTTTGAGTCCATCTGATTTCTGATTTGGTAGGCCGGGCGTAGATAATGCACCGGACGTCACTATCAAATCCCGCTATCAGCGTACTAACACTCACCAGGATCTTTGTTGCGCCCTGTTCAAACCGATGGATGATGATTTGTCTTTCTTCCGGGGGCGTCTCAGCAATGATGACCTCGGCATTGACACCGGCTTTGTTAAATTCAACCGTGATAAAATTGGCGTGGGCCACGTTGACGCAAAAGCAAATCGTGGGTTCATCATTACCATTCACCAGCCAATTTTTGACGATATCGCCCACCAGCGTTGAATCCCCCATGATTTCGGCTAGCTGGTCCTCTTTGTAATCCTGCCCAAAGTCATCACTGGAAGTTACTTTTACGCCTTTCAGGTCCGGCTTGGTGGGGGCATAAAATTCATAACTGCTAAGTTCACCTTTAGCGATAAGCTCTTTCATTGTGGTGGGTTTCAGGAGCTGTTGATAGTAGTTTCCCAGAAACGGGGAAAATGGCGTTCCTGACAGGCCAATCACTTTTACACCGGTGTTCTCTGCCAGATACTGAATGACTTCAAGCAACTTTTTACGGCGTAAATGGGCTTCGTCAATGATCAACAGATCGATGTTGTCCGGGAAGTCACGGCGGATTAACGTGTCAGCCGAGGCAATTTGAATCAGTCTGTCCGGGTCGTGAGGCTGGTAATCCCGCCACACGTAGCCAATTTCTTCTTCCGGCAGTCCGTACTGAATAAACCGGGTAGCAGTCTGACGCACCAAAGTTAAGTAAGGCGCGACAAACATCACCCGCATTCCGCGAGAGACAAAACCGGCTGTGATGAATGCTGATAAGCCGGTTTTACCGCTGCCGGTAGGCGCATATACCATGAAGGTACTGTGTTGCTTCCAGTTCTGGCGCAACATGGACAAGGCGCGACTCTGGGTTGTATTTGGGGTGATCGTCAGCATGCTTTACTTCCCCCATTCCCTTGAGGCGGATTTGGTGACATAATCGCTCACAGGTGCTGAATTCTCTGTGGTGCCCGCAAGAGCCGAATCAGACGTGCTCGCCAAAGTATCGCTGTTCGGTTTCTTGCCTCCCTTGATTTTCAGTCCTTTTTTCCACTCGTTGATAATCCGCTTACTGTCCTCAGCATGCTCACGTGCAGGCATATCGTTGTATTGGCGCTCATAGTCAATTTGGTGGAAATAGGGATTAACGATGACAGGCGCAACGATACCCACCGCACGTTTGACGTCTTCGTCAGTCGGTACCCGGTCAAGGTATTTTTTGAAGGTTAATTCGCCGGTATCCACCAGATGGTCAGTGATTTTTTTCAGTTGCTTAACGGCGCGAAATACCCCCTTCACGCTGTCGTTATTCGCTGACGGCATGACTTCACCCTCAAACATCTCCCCGTCAATGAACAACGGAATGCTGTCGATAAATGCGTCACGGCAGAGGAATTTATTCACCTCGGCTGTCGTGATAATCGGATAAGCTTTAACTAACCCGAACAGCGTTACTGCCATTGGCTCGTCATGCCATGAACTCTTGCCTTTTCCGTTTCGGATGGCGGCAATCAATGCGTCCTGATGCTTGAGGCTCAGCAGGTCATAATCACCCACCACGAGGTAGTGAGTGCTCAGCGCTTCCAGATCCACTGGCTTTGCATGGCTGTTGTGGGGCTTATGAGGTTTGTGGGGTTTATGTGTTTTCCGGGCTGGCGCATTGGCCTTGACCATCGCGGCGGCCTCAGACTCTGACATGCCAGCAGCGACTAATTCAGCAATGGCCCGTGCAGGCTTCCAGCTCACAAGAGCACGATGTTTTTGGATGATCTTTTCTGCTTTTTCATTTTTGATAATCATTCTCATTTGTCCTAAAAAAAATAAGGGGGTACTTATTTAATACTTTTTCCTGACTGCCACTTTTTTTGGGTTTTTTTGGGTTTTTTACCCACTTTGATAATCATTCTCATTTGGCTGTTTTTTCATGGCTAGCCCTGGTGATCCCCTTACCACCGATCCCACAGCCAGAAGACACAGCCTTTTCCGTACTGCCTGATACCACTGTGATCATCCTGCCACCTCCGATTGGGGCTGGTTCTCTGGCCGTGCTTTCGGTGCCCTAAGCGGCTTCTCGGTATAACCCTGACTCGCTCTTGCATATTTCCTGACAAACTCCCTGAGCCTGATGTTTGCCGCCCGCCTCGCTGCGTTATCTTTCCGATATGAAACCGGTTCTTCATCCCATGCGATTTGATAAACCTCGGCATACTTAACCGTGATTTTTGCCCGTGTAGCCGGATCAAGATTCAGTAACATCTCCTGTATCCACTTGCCGTCATCAGGAAAATATTGAGATGGCATTGATACTTGAACGTTAGGAAACATGTTCATCTTCCGATAGCGGAAATACTTTAGGCAGATCAAAATGCACGAAGTTATTTTTCAGCGGTTCATGTATATACGGGACATCAGGATTGATATGACATAGGATTGCTACATCATCCGGTACACCGCGTTTTTTCCATTTACCAACACCTTGACTGCTTCTGGGCTTACCTTTTTTTGGGAATGCGTGACCGATAGCTGCATTTGTTTTATAAATATTTTTTAATATTTCATATAATGTCATCTCAACCACCCGAAATGTAACTATAGTATCAAATTAATCTATCATGTAGACTCCAAAGTATCAAATTAAAATGCTACTTTAGTTTCCATCGATTTATGACAGAAGGGGGGGGTATATGAACGATTTTGCAGAGAGATTGATTAAAAGCAGAAAGAAAGCCAAGTTAACCCAACAGGAGTTGGCAGAAAAAGCAAAAGTAACAAGGGTAGCAATAAGTAAAGCTGAACAAGGTTTAACAAAAACATTTAATGCAAATACGTTATTTAAAATAGCTAAAGTGTTAAAAGTAGATCCAATTTGGTTACAAACAGGAAAAGACTTTCAGTATGATTTAGGTGAGCCAACAATACACTCAACTATAAATAACGCCGATTTATCACGAGAAAATATATACTCAGCAAGGCAACCAGAATACAGATATAAATACCCAAAAATCAACTGGGTGCAAGCTGGTTCCTTTGCTCGTAGTGGTGATGATTACAGTGTGTTTGATATAGAAAACTGGCACGACTCAATAAAATATGCGGGAGAAAAGGGGTATTGGCTAGACGTTAAAGGAGACTCCATGACTTCCCCTTCCGGCATTACTTTCCCTGAAGGTATGAGCATATTAATTAATCCAGAAAAAGATCCATACCCAGGGTGCTATGTTATAGCTGAAGTGAAAAAAACCAACGAAGTAACATTCAAAAAATATGTTGTAGATATAGGAAGGGAATATCTCAAGCCTTTAAATCCAAGCTATCACATGATAAAGATGGACAACAGCATAGAAATTATTGGTGTTGTGGTAGATGCTAGATGGGATATTTTTTAGTTAAAAAACAATAGTAGCCGGCGAAAGCCGGTTTTTTTTACTTCTAATGGAATCTAAAGTATCAAAAACACTTGACACAAAAAGATACTATAGTTACATTCATTGTGGAAACCAAAGTATCATTAAATATCTCATGATAGAAAAAGCTACGGCGGTCTACCTAAGAGTAAGAGTAAATTATGAAAATTTTTATTTTTGCAGAGACAAAACATTCTAACTTTGAACAGAAATCACTTGTTAAAGTTAAATGTGCGGATAGAAATTATCAGCAAGATAAAAATTGGCTATAAAAATTATTAGCTGGATATTCCATCATATGGATAGGTCAAATTAATAATAACGAGGTACGCAATGCGTAAACCAATTACTTTAGACGATGCAAAATACCGCCCTGGTTTAGCTATGTCGCTCTATGAAATCATTATGAATATGGCAGCCAAAGAAGAATGCTCAGGCGAACTACGCGATCTAATTGCTCTTGCGTGTGATATTAACCATGAAATTAATCGCTCCCTTAAAGAGGCTTTAAATAGCGGAGGTGAAGAGTGAATAGCAAAACTACAGAAGAGTTGCGCAATCGTCCTTACATTAATTTGGCGGCAGAAGATGCACTCGGAAAAATAGAAGCATTAGCAGCGGCAGCAGGTTACCTGACCAGAAATAAAGAAGAGGAAATGCTGAGCCGTGAAATTATAGATGTTATTCATTCAGTTGCCAGTGAAGCACTAAAAAAGGGAGGCTGTTATGTTTGATTTAGAGACCGCTATGTTTGATTTAGAGACCTCTTTCTCACATACAGAGGTAAAGACAAAGCAGATAGAGGCCCTTCTCCACATATGGCAAGAATCATATAAGAAAGAATGTGATGAATCTTATGCCATCGGTGCAATACAAGATCTGGTTTTTGGACTGCTAAAAGAAATAGAAGCAATGGAGAAACAGATAAAAAAGATTAAAGGCAAAAAGGAACCTGAAATAACAAACAATCAAATTAATGTCAGCAAAATAAAGTTTAAAGATTTATTAGATAAATCTGAACACCTTGAAGCATTAATGGTGCCCGTCAGTAAAGCTGTTACTGATAAAGCCGATACAGGCACAGCAACATTAACAGATCTTGCTCACAAACTAGCAAACGATCTTGCACAAGAAATAAGAATATTGGAAGGAGCTTAAATTATGAAACTGGAGAAAATCGATTATTCCCGCTTTGATACCGATGAGCTTATTAGTGATAACGGTATTGATGATGCATTCAGCATACATGAGCTACCCGTCTATGTTGTTAGTCGTCATGGACGTTCTTACAGACGCTTTAGTCGTAGTAATGCCATTAATAAATTGGCGCATATTATGACGCAGAAAGTATTTAGCCGGGCCGGACGAGATACCAACTACCCAGCCCGACCAATAATTGGCGAAAACAATGTAGTGAACTGGACAGTAGGAGAATTACTACCTGAGTATATCCAGTGTCATAACAGAGCGGCACGGCGAATAAGATTACTGCTTAAGCGTCGAAAAGAAATAGACGAACTGCGCAAAAAATATATTGGCGCTTTCGTTGAAGCCGAACGATTAAAAAAAGAATTTATTAATGCTACTGCCAAAAACAGTCCAGCTATATCTTAATTAAAGTTAGGAGTTGTAAAAATGTACGAAGTTGAAATTATCTATCTCTCAATTAACAGTCAGGCAACGACACTCTGGGTTAAAGCCGATAATGACGATGAAGCAATATGCGAAATCGAACTATTGCGAGATATTTTTGGTGAGGTTAATGTCGAATTCCGGTTAACGGGGGTGAAAAAATAACACCTGAAAATAACACCTGAAAATAACAACCGTGTATGCTGAATTAACAATGCAATAATTAGTTAACTTTTAATTACAGCTTAATGGCTGGGGATTGTCTCAGCCCTAAAATAGGATTGTATTTATGAGTAATCAAACATTAATTGAACGTTACAGAAATCGTTTAATCGCGGCAAAACTCGATGCAATGGTGAAAAAGACCAACAGTCATTGCATTGCTGTTAGTCTTCATGATGGTTCTATGTGTACTGTTGAATTATCAGAGGAGATATTAAAGAAAGCTTTACATGTGTTTTTTGAAGCGCCTGTTTATGACGAATATAAACGAGAGCAAGCCGATAATTATATTTTAAATAGCTATACCGATTATCTGTCAAAACACTGGAAGTTAACAAAGGAAGGTGATGACTTTATGCAAGCCCTCGTTAAGTTAATTGCAGAAAGGGCTAATCATGGTGGATTTTCACCAGAATATACTTTTCAGTAAATAAGGACTCACAGTGAATATTACCCATTTTAATTTCTCACAGAGAGCTATTCAAAGTGAGCGTGAAGAAAAGTATGAAACAGCGGCGGTTCTCTGGAACAAGGTCGCTGAACATGCCAGGCAGCAAGTTAACCGTGAATGGGCTGAATATCGTGTTGAATTGAATTTAAAACGTCATTCATTACAAGAGCGTTATGAACAATGGCAAGCAGATAACAAACAACGTCGCAAAAGAGAGAGAGAAGCGAAACAACTCGCTGATGCTCTAAAGATCCATATTGATAAGGCGGAGGGATTGTAATGGCGAAAAGGAGAAGAAGTAAAACACAGCAAGGATTTGAAGGTATGACAATACCTCAGCTCCTTCAAATAAAAGAAGGGTCCACAGATGGGTATGTCAATTCCCAAAAGTTCATTGAACCTTATTCAACGCATAACGGAGACATATTAATGCCACTTAATCGCTCCATGCGCCGCCATGCCAAGAAAATGAAAATTGAAATTAAGGAAGTGAAACAATGAAAGAATTAATCACCATCAATAAAACCCAAATGCCTGTTGTGGAATATCAAGGTCAGCGCGTTGTGACGTTCTCAATGATTGATCAGGTTCACGCGCGGCCAGATGGTACGGCTAAAGCAACATTCAACAGAAACAATCAACGCTTTGTGTGTGGAGTGGATTATCAAATCTTAGGTCAGGACGATATACGTACCAACCTCCCTGATGGCTTATTTTCCAAGTTCGCCCCCAGCGGCATTGTGCTTTTTGAGTCTGGTTATCTGATGCTAACCAAGCCATTCAATGATGATGTTGCGTGGCAGGTTCAACGGGAACTGGTTAGTCACTATTTCCGCAAACCCCAAACCGCCCTGAGCGAGATTGAAATGATTGCAAGGATCGCCAGTCATACCGCTCAACAACAGCGCCGCCTTAACCAGGTTGAAGAAAAAGTTGAACAGGTTCATGAAACCATTGAGCAAATCAAGCAAGGCGCTATTCCCACGGGCTGGATTGGGTTCTCTCTGGCTGCGACTGAATCAGGATTGACCAATGCCAAGTGCCGTACCTTAGCTGAACAGTACAACGTACCAACGGACAGCATTACTATCATGACACCAGACGGACAACCTCGTCCGATGAAAATCGTATTTAAAGAGGACTTCATGAACGCTTTCCGTCTGATGATGGGTGAAGCCGAACAACGTAAATCCAAATGGTATCACCCAAAAATGGGCTTATTTCAGGTTATCGGATGGGAGGATTAATCATGGAAGCTTTATTTCTTATACTGCTTTTACCGGTCATAGTTTTTTTTCATTACCGCAACTTATGGGTATATCAAGTCAGAAAGCGCGTACTATCTGAACTTGGATTAAAAACATATAAACAGCTTGCTTCATACAATGTGATGGTATTTAAGTTCTGGATATGGAATTGGCACCGTTTTTTATCTTCTGATAAAAGGAGGGGTGAATAATGGCGGCACGATTAGAAATTATTATCTCGTTTGATGAAGACTTAAATAAATGCCATGTTGAATATACAACAGGAGAAAGTTTGGACATTGTAAATGAGGAAAAAGAAGTCATTATCCAGCTAAGGAATAAATTACTCTGTTCGATGGAAAATGAATTAGCTAGAGGTATTCGGCATTACCTTCATTAAATAATATGACATTTAATTATTCACAATCAATTGGCATAAATAGGCTTAACGTGTTTACGCCAAATATAAGGAAACAGAAATGAAAAACGAAAGGGTATCACCCCAAAATGGGACTGTTTCAGGTTATAGAATGGGAAGATAAATAATGAACAAATATCACCCCGAAACATCATTTGATTACGGCAAATATGGCGTCATTGTCATCACTGAGGCAGCGAACAGCAAAA
>NZ_JBHFKV010000077.1:0-13222 GCF_042879355.1 Photorhabdus sp. RM71S
TTAATGCCTTATGGAGTGAAGGCAATGTCGTCACCAAAGTGGGTGACGGTATGCAGATTACGGCAGCAAAAGGGAAAGCTAACGTCACGACGACAGTGGGCAATGGTTTAAATGTCACCGCTGCTCATGGTGACGCTAACATTAATACCCATGTGGGGGATGGTATTTCGGTTGACGTGGCGTGGGGGAAATATAACGTCAATACCAAAGTTGGGGATGGCCTCAATGTTGCGGTAATGAAAGGCTTAGGTAATGCCAATATTCAAGTTGGTCATGGCTTATATGTTAATGCCTCTTATGCGCGCAACAACGTGGCGATTAAGATTGGTGATGGTGATTTTTACAGCTTGGCTGTGGCATCGAGTAATACAGAAAGCAACAAACTTACCTCTTTCTTCAACAATATCAAACAAACTGTACTCGGTGTGGGTGGCAGCCAGGCGATTAACTATCTGGTGCATGGGGATGAAGCTAACACGTCGGGCACCCATAAAGGCAGAGGTGCGATTAACTTAACTGAAGTTTCCTCCATTGATGGTTTTAAGATGGATGAAATTAATCAAGTTGGTTCGGACTTAAACAATCGTCTGAGTAGTTCTGTAACAGCGGTAGAAGTACCTAATATTGACTCAATAGAAAATTCTTTAGCCAGTTCGTTGAATCGAAAAACGCGATCGGTATCAGATCGGAACGAAAATCTGATCGTCAATGGTAATTTTGAACAAGGTAATCAAGGTTGGCAGTCCACTAATGGTGTTGAGGCATACCATGTGGCGAGTGCTTACGGCCTTAATAATGCTGGTCATGGAAAACGAGTCAGTGAACTTGATGTGAATGTTAACACCACGCTTTCGCAGGAGTTGCAAAATCTGTCGGAAGGAGAAGTGGTTTCACTGAGCTTTGACTTTGCAAAACGTTCAGGTCTTGCTTCAGGCGAAGGTATGGATGTGATATGGAATGGTAAAAGTATCTTCACAACCTCTGGCAACGAAGTTGAGTGGCAAAATAAGGCCTTACAATTAACCGCACAAGAAGGTACTAACCGAATTGAGTTTAAAGGTACGGGCCAGAATGATGGGTTAGGCTATATCTTAGATAATGTCGTTGTAAAATCTGAGATGTCATTGATTTTGAATGGTGATTTTGAACGCGGTGATCAAAGTTGGCAATCAACCAATGGTGTTGAAGCATATCATGAGGCAAGTGCTTACGGCCTTGATAATGTAGGTCATGGCTCACGGGTCAGTGAACTTGATGTGGATGTCAGTACTACTATTTACCAGGATCTAAAAAACCGGTTTGAAGGTGAAGTCATTTCATTAAGCTTTGATTTTGCAAAACGTGCAAATAATATTATGCCTAATGAAGGCATGGAAGTTATTTGGAATGGTGAAAGTAAATTTACCATTACTAATGGTGATACAGCATGGCAAAGTGAAACACTGGAATTAATCGCTAAAGCAGGTACTAACCGTATCGAATTTAAAGGTATCGGCGATAATAATGGTATTGGTTATATCTTGGATAACGTTGTTGCAAAATCTGTAGGTACATTGCCAGCCAATAGTGTTACTGAATATGCTAGGCAAGATCAGGCGGCTAAAAATGCGTTAAGTGATAAAGAAAAAGCCGAAAAAGATCGTCAGCTTCTGGAACAAGAAAAAGAGAAACAACTGGCAGCGGTTGAAAAATCGAAATCTCAATTGGAATCAACGGATCAGGAAGCGCTTAACCAGAATGGGCAAGTGCAGAGTGATGCGATAAAAGAAGAAGCTCAGGCAGTGACTGAAGAACTGACTTTAATCGCTGACAAATTTAAACAATTTAAAGATGAAACTGATGGTAGTCGTGAGTTGGATAACCATTATCTCGACTACGCGGGTGGAATTTCTGAGGACATCCAGAAGCGGTTGGATGATATCCGTCCGACATTAGAAAAACGGCTGGCAGAGATACATCGGGATACTATTGATACACAGCAAAAAGTAAAAGATGCTGTGGTGCTATCAGAAGCAGGCGCCGAAAAAGGTAAACAAAATCGTGATAAGGCGATTCTTGATGGTGTAGATGCACAATTCAAAGCAGATCAGAGAAAAGAAGAAGCACTTTCACAACAGCAGCAGGCAGAAAAGGCGAAGGATAACGCCAATATTGCGTATCAGAATGCAGAAAGCCGTGGTAAGCGTGATACTGTAGCGGCGGAAAGTAAAGCGGCTCAGACCCAAACTGATGCTAAAGGGGCGAAACTGAGTGACTCCAAACCTGCTCGTATTGGTGCAAGTGGCAGTGGCTTGTCAGGAGAAAAAGCCTATGAGTCAACGGGGGCGGGAGAAACCGGCAGCCATATTGATCCTGAATCGATGCCAGAAGCGAGAAACAGATATTATCAAGGACTGACCGAAGAAGAATTGCAAGCGTTGGAGAGTGCTAAACAAGCTGTTAGCCGGTTGCAGATCAACGCGGGAATTCGTGCAAAAAATACGGGTGTTTCGTTTATTCCTCGGTCTGTTGAAACACAATCTGACAGCATTGTAGTTCCTCTTTCACATGAGACGCGTGAACTCGTTAGAAAAGCGCCGATAATTTCTGGTATTAATCTGGAAGGATTGGGTGGCAGCAAGAAGAGGGCAGTCGATTCTTCCGTACTCAGTCGTGCACAAAAAATCGCCCATATCTACCGTTGGCTTGATAATGGTAACGATAATATGTCGGACGAATATATTCCTGTTCCCGGATTTAAGCGTGTTAATGCAGATATTTCTGATAAAACCAGGCAACGGATAGTGACTTTTGTTGAACGGCATCTCAAGAATCCCAATGCCAAAAATAAAGTACCTGAAAATGAAATCACGTCTTTAGCGAAACTATTTGTTGACGCCACACTAGATTATGACTGGGATAAACGAGTTGAGTTTATTACAAAACTAGACAGTTATGGCTATAGCTTTGAACCTGCCCGCGATGACAAAAGTATTGTTTCATTCTGGTCCGGGAAGAGTTTTAGAAGGCATCGAGATGTTCTTGAGGCCGCTCAACCGGATGGTAAGAAAATTGTTTACGATGTTGATGTGCAGGGAAACGCTTTTGCGATTCAACTCAATCAGCAACTCATGCGTTGGGGAATTATGTACCTCGCCGATCCTGAAAATAGTGAACATAAAGCGCTAAGATCGGCAATTGATGCTGCTACGTATAGCAACACCGGTTTCTGGAGTTCCATCTATACCGCGGGATCACGTGGTGATGTTTATTTGATCTCTGAGGGGGGATTACGTCTTGGCAACTATTTCTGGAATGTTGAATTACCTGTATTGCGTAAACTACAACGTGAAGGATTAGTCGGTGATATTCGATTGTTGGATAAGCCGGCAAGTGAATATAAAGGGTTGCCTACCGAGTCGATTGGCCGCAAATTAACAGAGGCGGGTATTGCTGTGCAGGCGCGGTTTGATGCTTTGACTATTGAAGAACAGAAAAAACGGCTGTTAGCTAACCCCGGCGGCTATAAAGCCGATACCGTTGTTGATCTCGATATTAAGCTCAGTGCTGTCGACACGATGCTAAATCAAGCATTACCGTTTTATGGATTACGTACAGAACGTAACATATTAGTGAAAAAGAGTGGTGAAGGATTTGAGGTGCGTTCGTGGCCAGGTAATGGCAATGAATTTAAGAGAATTATTGTAAAAAATACCACCAGCAATAATCTGCTTAAAGCAGTTGAACGTTTTATTCTTGCTAATTACGACAATTATGCACAGTTACCTGATGAGCTATATTTCATTGAAGATCGGATTATATCTCATCATCAAGGACATACTCGAATTCTTACTGAGAAAGTGAATGGCATCTGGAAACCCGTACCAAAATTGATGTTGGTGAGTGAGTTCCAGCAAGCCGCATCTGTTGCAGGTAAAATTCGTGGTGACAGTTACCAAAAAGTGATTGATGCATTAGAGAGTTATCACCATGCTCGACAAGGAAGAAAAGACTATGAATTGGATGTGATTGGAAAATTATCCGATTTGCGCCAACAGGTTGAAGGATATCTCTTAGGTCATCCTGACTCAGGTCGTGTACCAGCAATGAAGGACTTATTGTCTCAAATTGACACGCGCTTTGAAGAGTCGATGGTGCTCGCTGAATCCACAGTGAGAATCCCAGAGCAAGGCGATTTCAGTAGTCTGTACGATAAGCTTGACAGTGCGAATCTCAAGGATTCAAAACACTTTTATGTTGATGAAAATGGCGATTTTGTCACTCGGGGTAAGGCAAATATTTATATTGACCAGAAAGCAGAGAATTTTGATAAAGCGGTCGAGCAAGTCAAAGCAGCGGTTATTAAAGAATATGGTCAAGATGTTTCAGATGCCGTCTTCTCGAATCTGAAAGCCAGTGATTTATCGATGGATGGTAAAGGCATTGATGTCTCTGGTTTAAGAAAAATCCATCAAGCGATTGAGCAACATTTATCTCCGATAAGTGCCACACTGTTTGTTTGGAAACCGAGCGATCATAGCGAATTGGGTCACGTCGCCATGCAAATTGGTCAGGGACGTGCGCATATTAATACTGACGACGCAGGTGCTATCAATGAGAAAAATTATGTCAGTTGGTGGCCGTCGTTGAACCATAAAACTCTTGAAGCAGATGTCGCCTTTGAAGAGCATGATAAGTTCGGCCTGAAAGATGGTGATCGTAAATTACAACGTTTCATTGAAAAGCTGCAATTGGCACGAGGGATAGATATAACCTTCAAAGATGTTACTGAAGGCTTTGCTATGATGGTATTGGCAAATCCTACGTTGTTGCAATCAGCCGACATTCCTGAGCAGATATACCAGCCATTTGTTGAAATGTGGAATGATCATCAATATGAGATGGCCGATGTTGGCAGACTTTTTGCGGAAGAATTGCGATATCAAGCCGATAAAAATGTACAAGCCCCTCAACTGGCAGAAAAACGTGTTGCTAATGTCATTCGTGAATTTAAAGAGCGAGAATTGGAGAATACTCGGGAATTTAAAATTAGCGAAGCCGATCAAGGGCGCGTATTCCGCATTAACCTTGAAGGTCTGGATGTGGCGGCAATGCAGACGGAATGGAATAAAATCAGTAGCGACCCTAATAAGCATTATCAATTGCTGACGAATAACTGTTCAAGCATTGTTGCCAGAGTATTAAAAGCAGGGGGTGCAGATAAACTTGTCGGCCATAAGTGGCTACCAAAGTTTGGTACCTGGACGCCAACTGAGTTGTTTAACTATGCTCAGGCACTTCAGGAAGCTCAGCTTGAAACAATAGCGAAAAAACAAAACCACTCTCCTGTGGAAGATTTAACTGCGTTATCTGGCAAAAATAAGGCATTAGAAACAGTCGTCATGGAGAATGATAGCACTCCATTATTGAATGAACTTATTACCAAGGATGGTTTGCGTAAAGAGGCCAAAGTTTTTGCTAAACCGATAGGTCCTTCTTATCAGGCAATTCTGGACGAACTTGACCGCATTCATAACCTGACTGGAAACGAGCAGTTAGCCGCAGGCTTCGAACTATATCAACGTATTACCCGTTACCTTGATGCACATCCTGATTCCAAACGTAATACCGCCTTGAGCAACGTACAGACGCAACTGGGGGATATTATGTTTAGCGGTGCATTACAGGAGGTGCGTAGCCCGTTGCTGGAGATAGCTCAAACTCGACCTGAGATGGCATTACGGATCTACCAGATTGCCCGCAATGAAGTTCGTGGTGATACATCAGGACTGACAGATCTGATGGTGCGTTGGGTGAAGGAAGATCCTTATCTTGCTGCTAAGTTAGGATATCAGGGGGAAATTCCCGCCGATCTCGCTTTTAATCCTAAATTCCATGTGGATTTAGGTGATCAGTTTGATGATTTCAAACAATGCCTGAGTCGAGCTCAAGATAAAGGATTACTGACTCATGCCCGGATTGATGAGCAGAATAAGCGGGTTCATCTCGGCTATAGTTATAATGAGCTGCTGGATATGACGGGATCTGAAGATGTGAAGATGGCGGTCTATTTCCTTAAGGAAGTCGCTAAACAAGCGGATCCAAATTTTGCTGGTTCACACGAAGCGATTTTACTTAATCGGTTTGCTAATCCTGCCTACTTGGTTCAGTTGGAGCGAGGTAGGTTGGCACAGATAGAAGCGATATATCACAGCTCCCGTCAAACAGATGTCGCGGCTTGGGACAAACAATATTCCTCAGACGCCCTGACACAACTCAACCGTCAGCTTAGTGACGGGGTAGATCTGAATAACCAGTTATCGGTGCTACTTAAGGATCGCCAAGGGTTGCTGATCGGTGAGAGTCATGGTTCAGATCTTAATGGATTGCGTTTTGTCAATGAGCAGATGGATGCGTTGAAAGCTCATGGCGTGACGGTTATTGGATTGGAGCATTTGCGTTCGGATTTGGCTCAGCCGTTGATAGATAAGTTCTTGGCAGGTGGAGATATGCCCGCTGAACTGGCCGCTATGATTGAGACCAAACATTTGCCTGTTGACTTATTTGCGCAGGCTAAAAGTAAAGGGATCAAAATTATTGCATTGGATGACAACAGCACGACTCGTCCGGCAATAGAGGGATCACAACATGGCCTGATGTATCGTGCTGGTGCAGCTAATAATGTGGCGGTTGGGCGGTTGGGACAATTAGCTGAGGGAGAGAAATTTGTTGCCATTTATGGTGATGCTCATCTGCAATCCCATGAAGGTATTGATCATTTTGTACCTGGCATGACTCATCGTCTCGGTTTGCCGGCCCTTAAAGTGGATGCAAATAACCGTTTCATAGCTCAGGCGGATGATATTAGCTTGCGCAAGCGTTATGACGATGTTGCCAATGTGCCGCGCATTCAATTGCTTAATAGTTTGCAAGCCACATCAGCTGTAGAGTTAGTTCATAAGCCCGTTGAGCTCTGGCAAACAGTAGAGGTAATGCCACAAACCGATGGTCGAGGGACCCGCTTTGATGGTCAAATGATTATCCAAATGGAGGATGATCCTGTAACAGCCAAAGCAGCGGCTAATCTGGCGAGTAAGCACCCGGATTCCAGCGTAGTTGTTCAACTTGATTCTGAGGGGAAATACCGCGTTGTCTATGGTGATTCATCTAAATTTACACCATCAGACAAGTTACGCTGGCAGATTGTGGGGCATGGTCGTAGCGAATCCGAGCGGAATAACACGCGTCTGAGTGGTTACAGTACCGATGAACTGGCAATAAAACTCAAACAATTCACTCAGAGCTTTGGTCCAGCGGGTAAACCAGACCACATTAGCATCGTGGGTTGTTCGCTGATTAATGATGACAAACGAGATGGCTTTGCCCGTCACTTCATCACCGCCTTAAAAGGGCAAGATATTCACACAACTGTTTCGGCTCGTCGTAGTGAAGTTGCCGTTGATGTGACTGGCCGTAAATTTACCCAAAATGAAAATAATCAATGGATCAATAACCTGACTGATAACAAAGTCGTCTTGAGTTGGAATGAAAAAGGTGAACTTGAAACTCGTTCAGAGCGAGTGCGTCGCAATATTGCTGAAAGCGATATCAATCTTTCTCGTGTCGGTATAGCGGATGCAGATACGCTAGCCAAAGGTGCAATTGTGGATAATACAGATATTTTCACCGCACCAGAGAAGCGCAAAAATAAAATTGAAACCGATTCAAGCCATATATCGAATAACCAGCTAAGTTACTCGGGTAATATTCAGGTAAATGTGGGGAATGGTGAATTTAGTGCGCTCAATTGGGGAACATCGAACGTTGGCATCAAAGTGGGTACCGGTGGCTTTAAGTCGTTGGCCTTCGGAGATAATAATGTGATGGTGCACATTGGCAATGGCGACAGTCAACACAGCTTCGATATTGCCGGTTATCAGGCGCTTGAAGGGGCACAAATGTTTATTGGCAATCGTAACGTCAGTTTCAATAAAGGCCGTAGTAATGACCTGATTGTGATGATGGATAAATCCTTGCCAACGCCGCCGTTGGTTAATCCATTTGATGGTGCGGCCCGTATTTCCGGTGTGTTGCAAAGCATTGCTCATTCTGGTGAAGAGCAGGACTGGCTAGCGGCGCAAGATCAGCAATGGACAATCGCTGGTGCGAAAAAATTTGTTCAGGATATGTCTGGTTTGGACCAAACCAGCAGCGTTGACTATAAGACGCTGGTTGATTTGGGTTCTCAACATGAGCGTAGTAGCCGTGGTCTGAAAAGTGATACGGAAGCAGCGCTGAATAAGCAATTCAACCAGTGGCTAAGTAATAATGGCAACAGCGTTGATATGGGTAAAATGAGCCGTGCAGATAAATTCCGTCAGGCCAATGAGAAACTGGCATTTAACTTTGCAGTAGGGGGACAGGGGGCGGATATTCAAGTGACCACGGGCAACTGGAACTTTATGTTCGGTGATAATATCCAGTCGATTCTCGATACTAACCTGGGTTCGTTGTTCAGTTTAATGACTCAACAATACTCGACAACTGGTATAGCGAAGACAACGTTTACCTATAATCCGCAGGATTTGCCCCGCCAGCTTAAGAACAAATTGCTTGGCCGGTTAGCCAGTGTGAATGCAGATACCACTTTAGCGGATATCTTTGATGTAGATTACACTGCGGATGGTCGTATTGTCTCCCGTGGAGACGAGCCAGTGGATGGTGTGGCTATTCTAAAAGAGATGATTGAAGTCATTGGAAAATTCGGTGGTGAACAACTGAAAGTTTTCACTGATCCAGATCAATTGCTAGACGGCCTGAAATCTCACCTCAATATGGGGACGGATGGCATTAAATCCTTTGCTGAGAGTCATGGACTGAAACAGAAAGAGCCCGATGAAAATGAAAAAGCGCAGAGCAGCACGTCAGCGACTATAGGGACGGAGAGCACCAAACCAGAGCGTGCACTTGGTTTTCATTCGCTGAATTTGCCTAACTTATTTGCGACGATGTTCAGTAAAGATAAGCAAGAAGAGATGAAGTCATTAGTGACCAATTTAAAAGGAAATCTAACCGCAGATCTGCTCAATATGGAGCAGAAAACGTTTGATTTCTTGCGTAACAGCGGTCATCTGCAAGGGGATAGCGATATCCATGTATCGTTGGGTAACTACAACTTCAACTGGGGCGGTGATGGTAAAGATCTTGGCGCCTATTTGGGCGATAACAACAACTTCTGGGGTGGTCGCGGGGATGATGTTTATTATTCAATCGGCACTTCCAACATCTTTGCAGGCGGTGCAGGCAATGATCTGGGCGTCCTGATGGGACGTGAGAACTGGATGTTTGGCGGTAGTGGTGATGATACCGCGGTGGTAGCCGGACGTATTAACCATGTGTTCATGGGCGAAGGTAATGACCAGACGTTTGTCTTTGGCGAAGGTGGCTTAATTAATACCGATAAAGGCCAGGATTACGTTGTTACTTCAGGCAACTACAACCGGGTGGATACCGGAGAAGATCAAGATTATGCTGTGACTATTGGTAATAACAACCGGGTTGAATTGGGTGCAGGCCATGATTTTGCCAGAGTATTTGGTAATGATAACCGGATTGACGGCAACACCGGTAACGATGTGATTAAACTGATGGGCTACCATGCGGTGATTAATGGTGGAGAAGGTGACGACCATCTGATAGCGGCCACTATTTCGAAGTTTAGTCAGTTTGATGGTGGTGATGGTCAGGATCTGCTGGTGTTAGGCGGTTATCAGAACCGTTTCCAGGGTGGTGCGGGTGTAGATAGCTTTGTGGTCAGTGGTAAGGTGATTGACAGTCAGGTTGATGATATCAATGCAGAAGATATGATTGTCTTTGACGGCATTGACTGGCAAAACCTGTGGTTCCAGCGTAGCGGATATGATCTGGTATTATCAGTAAACCGCCATACTGAGGATAAAACTGCTCAGGGGGCATTTGAATCAATAGGTTCGGTCACTTTTAGCAATTACTTTAGTGGTAATCGTGCCAAACTGGTGGCGCAGATGGGAGATAAGAATGCATCGAGAGAGCGTGAGTTTACGGCGCTATCGGATAATGCGGTTGATACTTTGATCCAGTCAATGAGCAGTTTTGCGCCGACAGCGGGTGATAATGGTTTTATTGAAAATCTGGACAGTAAGGCGAAAATTGCCATTACAACGGCGTGGTCAGATATCACTATTGGCAAGGCGCAATTTGCGTAATTAAGTCTCTAGAATAAAAGTAGAATGAGTAATAAAAATGGCTCACAGAATGAGTGAGCCATTTTTTACTGCTGAATAACGAATGTTCATTATATTATAGGTTATTCACTGACCTATGGTTATTTTTATTGATGAATTTTATTTATCATTATTATTTCCTGACTAAAAAAGTAGGATATTATTATCTCATTTACTTATATTGTTTTAATAGTTATAATCTGTGTGGTTATTTATGGAAATGGAATAAAATAATTGATCGTAATTGATGAAATTTTATATCTTAGCTTAGTCGTTACTTTATTATCTTATCTGTATTTTCAATATTATCGTGGAAAAAATATCTGCGTTAACGATCTTTTTGAATTTTTTATTTATCTCATTCGATGGATTTGTTTTAAGGTGTTTATATACCCTATGGATTTCAAGATGCATCGCGGCGGCAAGGGAGCGAATCCCCGGGAGCATAGATAACTATGTGACCGGGGTGAGTGAGTGCAGCCAACAAAGAGGCAACTTGAAAGATGACGGGTATAAATGCATCAAATTGAAACTTTTCTGAACTTAGTGTTTTCCTTGTTATATCCGTTTTATTAATAAATTACTTTTGGAAAAAAGTATGTCTGATAAATTCGTAAAAATAATAGCTGATGTTAATTTTAATAGCGGTTTTTTTCTTTATTTAAATTTTTGCTATTAAAAATCAGAAGATTTTACTGTTTTGTGAGAGATTGAATATTCAAAATAACTGCCCTATCTGTTAGGTGCAGTGGTTTTCTGCTTAACTTCAATAATAAATTAAAGGACTATTGATGGGGAAATCATCAAATAGAAGTACAGAGTACTTTTTTACTGGGAAATATTATGACGATAATGACGGTAACAGTATTACTGCTATTGGTGTTGGGGGTGAAGTTTATGCTTATGGCGGAAATGATGATGTTACTGTTGGTTCATTAAAGGTCGATGTATATCATACGAATGGTGAACTTTCGGTAAAGGGAGCCTCAGGTTATACCGGTATTCGTAAAACGGGAAATGGCGGCCTGTCATTTTCTGGTGCGTCCGGTGCGGCTTTTATTGATCACACCGGTGAGACGGGAAATTTAAATTATTCGGGTGCTGCTGGCTATAACAAACTGGTTCGTAAAGGTTTATCTGGAGATACAAGTTTTAAAGGGGCTGGTGGATACAATGAATTATGGCATGAAATTGATCAGGGAAATATCTATTTTGCTGGTGCAGGAGCAGCTAATAAAATTGACCGTACCTGGTTTAGTCATTATGAGGGTACTCAAGGAGATGTAACATTTAACGGCGCAGGCGCTGCAAATAGTATCGATTCGCGGATAGAAAGCGGTGACGTCATTTTGAATGGTGTTGGTGCTGATAATCATATTGTACGTAAGGGTAGAGAAGGTAACGTTATCTTGCGTGGTGCGGGGGCAGCGAATCGCATTGAACGTATACGTCATAGTGAAGATGGATATGAACAGACACAGGGTAATATTACTCTTGAAGGTGCGGGTGGTTATAACAAACTCTATTCTGATGTTGCCCACGGTAATATTCATTTTACTGGTGCAGGAGCTTATAACGAAATTACCCGAGCAGGTACGAAAAATGAAATAGAATTTGCTCAGGCTAAAGATATTGTTATGACATCAGCAACAATGGAGGGATTCTGGATTCAACAATCTCAGCAAGTTAAAGCAGTTAAATCCTCTGTAGAGCCTGATACTTATCTCTTTGCCATTGCCAATAATGTTAATACTAAAGTTGTTTCTGTGCGGCTGCAAAATAATCCTGATACCGGTAAGCTCCGTTATTATTCCACTTCTTGGTATAAGGAAGGTAATCATCTTAAGGATATTGCTAAGGAAAATATCAACGTAAATAATGGATTTATCCCCGTTAAAAGGGAAGGTGCTATTACGCTTGCTGATATTAATTTTGTATATCGACAAGAAACCACAATACAGGGCGTTGAGGAGGAATTATTAACCGATAAATGGGTGAATTATTCCTATGGTACTAACATTGAAGCGAAAAATGTCACACTGGGTAGTGCCAAAATGGGAGGATACGCGATCTCTTCTAATGGGCTGAAAATTGATGTCTCTCCGGTTAAATCAAATGAGCAACCTGATACTTATGTATATGCAATATTTCTGGAACCTTATACCAAAGTGGTTGAGGTTAAGTTGGCGAATGATTATGAAACAGGAAAGCTGAAATATATTGCAAAATCTTGGTATAAAAAAGGTGACCATACTGGCCGTTTAGCGGATGAAAGTTTTTCCTATCCTCGCGGTTATCGATCAATTGGGGCTGGTTATACGTTAAGCCAACTTCATTATGATTTAAATATATCAGATGATGTTGCTGATTGCTTGACGGATCTTGAAGGTTATTCTGAGCAAGATCTTATCAAATCATCAAAGAATGGTGGTGATAGTTCCGGTAATATTTATTTCATCGGTGCTGGTGGTGGAAACGTTATTACATCCAATGTGACGCACGGTAATATTAATTTCGCAGGAGCGGGGGCGGCTAACATTATTCTGCACAGTTCAACATTCGGTAATACGTATTTTGAAGGGGGCGGTGGTGCTAACGTCATTGTGAAAAACGGTGAAGAGGGCAATCTATCGTTCCGTGGTGCGGGCTTAGCCAATGTCTTGGTGCACCAAAGCCTGCATGGAGAAATGGATATTTATGCCGGCGGCGCAGCAAATGTTCTTGTGCGGATCGGGGATGGACGATATCTGGCTCATCTTCTGTCCTATGGCAATATCTCGATCCACAAAGGCAACGGTAACAGCCGGGTGTTGATGTTGGGCGGGTACAACACTCATACCCAAATAGGTAATGGCAATGGGAACTGGTCTGGAGCGGGCGGTTTTAACGTCATCACTCAGGCCGGAGCAGGGGATATCTCTTCTGTACTTTTAGGTGGCGCTAACGTACTAACTAAGCTCGGTGCGGGAGATCTGGTTACC
>NZ_JBHFKV010000078.1:0-13115 GCF_042879355.1 Photorhabdus sp. RM71S
GCCTGCAACCAGTTGATTAAAAGTCAACTACTCTACCGACTGAGCTAACGACCCATCTGTATGATTAGATTATTCTGATTGTGTCTTTCGAGATGGTGGGTCGTGCAGGATTCGAACCTGCGACCAATTGATTAAAAGTCAACTGCTCTACCGACTGAGCTAACGACCCATCTGTATGATTAGATTACTCTAATTGTGCCTTTTGGAGTGGTGGGTCGTGCAGGATTCGAACCTGCGACCAATTGATTAAAAGTCAACTGCTCTACCGACTGAGCTAACGACCCACACCAAAGATATGTGATACCGCCTGAAACAATCTTAATGAAGTGGTGGGCGATACCAGATTCGAACTGATGACCCCCTCCTTGTAAGGGAGATGCTCTACCAACTGAGCTAATCGCCCACTTCATGATGACTATTACCGCTTCTATACCACTGAATTTATGATTGGTGGGCGATACCAGATTCGAACTGATGACCCCCTCCTTGTAAGGGAGATGCTCTACCAACTGAGCTAATCGCCCAATCATAAAATCATTTTTATCACAACGAGATGGTGGGCGATACCAGATTCGAACTGATGACCCCCTCCTTGTAAGGGAGATGCTCTACCAACTGAGCTAATCGCCCCGTCGTGATGGAGTCGCATTATAGGGATAGTTCAGAGTGAGTCAACGCTTTTTCTAGAGAAAAATATCGTTCGTCTCAAAATTAAACAAGGGTGAGATAATTATCATCACTATAGGGTACAGTTTAGACAAGTACACTGACTTTCCTCAACAACTTCCCGTTAACAGCATTGAGGAATTAAGGTGCAGTGATAAAATGACCCCCACTTTTATTACTTTAAATCACCAATAACGTTCATTGAAAAGTGAAACGTAATTAAGGCAATCCCCGATGAGTAAAATTAAAACCCGTTTCGCACCAAGCCCAACTGGCTATCTTCATGTTGGCGGTGCTCGTACCGCACTTTATTCCTGGTTATATAGCCGCCATAACAAAGGCGAATTTGTATTGCGTATCGAAGATACTGACCTTGAACGCTCAACTCAGGAAGCTATCAATGCCATTATGGACGGTATGAACTGGTTAAATCTGAATTGGGATGAAGGCCCTTATTATCAGACGAAACGTTTTGATCGTTATCATCAGGCAATTGATCAAATGCTAGAACAAGGGAGTGCCTATCGCTGCTATTGTTCTAAAGTGCGTCTGGAAGAACTGCGGGAAACTCAAATGGCAAATGGCGAGAAACCGCGTTATGACGGCCGTTGCCGTGATAATCTATGTCAACATAACCCAGATCAACCCCATGTCGTCCGTTTCCGCAATCCACAGGAAGGTTCTGTTGTTTTTAATGATCGTATCCGAGGCCCCATCGAGTTCAGTAATCAGGAACTTGATGATCTGATTATCCGTCGTACCGATGGCTCACCAACGTATAATTTCTGTGTTGTTATCGATGACTGGGATATGGAGATCACCCATGTCATCCGCGGTGAAGACCATATCAATAATACGCCTCGCCAAATCAATATCCTGAAAGCACTAGGCGCTCCCGTGCCAGAATATGCACACGTTTCGATGATTCTAGGTGATGACGGTAAAAAATTATCCAAACGTCACGGTGCAGTGAGCGTTATGCAATACCGTGATGATGGCTATCTGCCAGAAGCACTGCTGAATTATCTGGTTCGTTTGGGTTGGTCGCACGGCGATCAAGAAATTTTCAGCATTGAAGAAATGACTGAGCTGTTCAGCCTGGATGCCATCAATAAATCCGCCAGTGCATTCAATACCGAAAAATTGCAATGGTTGAACCATCACTATATTAATACCCTACCGCCAGAGAAAGTTGCCGTCCATCTAGCATGGCATATTGAGCAACAAGGTATTGATACCCGTCATGGTCCACAGTTGGTTGATCTAATTAAATTACTGGGCGAACGTTGTAAGACTCTGAAAGAGATGGCGGAATCCTGCCGCTATTTTTATGAAGATTTTGCTGAATTTGATGCCGATGCGGCGAAGAAACATTTGCGCCCAGTTGCCCGTCAGCCTCTTGAAGTTGTCCATGCAAAGCTGGCTTCAATTACTGATTGGACACCAGAAAATGTGCACCATGCCATTCAATCCACCGCTGATGAGCTAGAAGTCGGTATGGGTAAAGTCGGTATGCCATTGCGGGTTGCGGCTACCGGTGCAGGTCAATCCCCAGGTGTGGATGTCACTATTCACGCTATCGGGCAAACCCGTATTTTATCCCGTATCAATCAAGCGCTGGAATTCATTGCTCAACGTGAAACTCAATCCTAATTAATGCACCCAAGGCATCACTTATCACATGTGATGCCTTTTTATTTTCAGAAAATCTCATTTAATTGCTACCTTTTTACCACTTTCCCAAGCACCTTCTATTTTACTTCAACCCATTGCTCAGTCTCTATTTTGCTAATTGATTATAAAGTTGATGTCTTTTTCAACGCTTGTTGTGAGAATGATAAGTTAGCCGTTGACAGTATTTGCAAGGTTTCATATTATGCGCCCCGTTCCATTAATTTTGATTGGGGCTATAGCTCAGCTGGGAGAGCGCTTGCATGGCATGCAAGAGGTCAGCGGTTCGATCCCGCTTAGCTCCACCAAATCCTTTATATTGTAATAAGGTATTTGGCACTAAAATTAGGAAATACCACGCTCGTGGGGCTATAGCTCAGCTGGGAGAGCGCTTGCATGGCATGCAAGAGGTCAGCGGTTCGATCCCGCTTAGCTCCACCAAAATTATCAGGCCCTGAAAGCTATGCCTTCAGGGCCTTTTGGTTATTACCATGTCTAACCGCCATTATCGATTAAAAAACAAACGCCAACCTTAGCTAACCTTTTTTCAATGGCTTCACCAACGAATCTAGTCCCTCTAGTTTTATTGCTAAAGTCATCTCCATCAGCGCACCCAATTTACCTTGTGGAAATTCACCCTTACGAGCAAACCACAATAAATACTCTTCCGGTAAGTCAATGAGCATACGCCCTTTGTATTTACCGAACGGCATTGCAGTATTAGCAATTTCTATCAGGTTCTCTTTTTCCATAATTTGTACGTCTATAAGGAGAAATAGGTGAAAGGGAAATTGCATCATCCATGATGCAACATTCCATGATAAAACGTTATCTTTTACAGTACCAAACCTGCAATAGCCGCAGACAAGAAACTGACAAGCGTTGAACCAAACAGTAGTTTCAAACCAAAGCGGGAAACGACATTACCCTGTTTCTCATTCAAGCCTTTAATCGCACCTGCCACAATCCCAATGGAAGAGAAGTTAGCAAAAGAAACCAAGAATACCGACAAAATACCCTGTGAACGAGGAGAAAGTTCTGTCGCAATGGATTGTAAGCTGTGCATTGCCACAAATTCGTTAGCAACTAATTTGGTTGCCATGACACTACCAACCTTCAATGCTTCATCTGTGGGGATCCCTACCACCCAAGCAAATGGATAAAACACGTAACCGAGCATTTCCTGGAAGCTCTTTTCAAACACCATGCTGAACAACGCATTAACAGCCGCAATCAGGGCAATGAAACCAATCAACATAGCTGCGACAATGAGGGCCACCTTGAAACCCGCCAAAATATATTCACCTAGCATTTCGAAAAAACTTTGGCCTTCGTGAAGATTGCTCATCTGAATATCTTCTTCACTGTCAACAGCATACGGATTAATCAGTGATAGGATGATAAAGGTACTAAACATATTAAGCACCAATGCTGCTACAACATATTTAGGCGCTAAAATTGTCATGTAAGCACCAACGATTGACATAGAAACCGTTGACATTGCCGTCGCCGCCATCGTGTACATGCGACGCTCAGACATTTTTCCCAATACATCTTTATAAGCAATGAAGTTTTCAGACTGCCCAAGTATCAGAGAGCTGACTGCGTTAAATGATTCCAGTTTCCCCATGCCGTTGACTTTAGACAGCAGGGTACCAATAACCCGGATGATGATTGGCAATAGTTTGATATGCTGCAAAATACCAATCAACGCGGAAATAAAGATAATCGGACACAATACATTCAGAAAGAAGAATGCCAGTTTTGCATCCATCATGCCGCCAAAAATGAATTCAGTCCCTTCACCCGCATATTTCAGTAAATGCTCAAACAAACCAGCAAATCCCATGACAAATTCCTGACCAATACCAGAATTCAGGAAAAACCAAGCCAAGATAAGTTCAATAACAAGCAATTGAATAACATAGCGAGGCCGAATACTTTTACGGTCACTACTCGCCAAAATAGCAAGGCCGCCAATGACAATTAAAGCTAAAAAGAAATGCAAGATTTGAGACATATCTACTCCAAACACGATAGAAAGCGAGTTTTTATAAATGCATTCTATGTAATAAAAGGTGAGTAAATGAGGATAAGTATCACATTAAACTGAAATAATTCTTACTGTAAATCTTTACTTAATGTGTCCGATCACATTTTTAGCTGAATCGTACAAAGCCAGATTTTAAAACACCTTAATCGCGCATAGCTGATTATTGAGCAAAACTCTCAATAATCAGTATGTAAACAAAAAATTATTCACCCAATAAACGGATCATTTCTTCTTCATCAATAATCGGAATATTCAACTCACTAGCTTTAGCTAACTTTGAACCGGCGGCTTCACCCGCAATCACCAAATCTGTTTTCTTAGAAACGCTACCTGTCACTTTTGCCCCAAGTGCAACAAGTTTAGCTTTGGCTTCATCCCTAGATAACTGATGCAATGAACCTGTCAACACAACTGTTTTGCCCGAAAATGGGCTGTCAATCTTCTCAGCTTTCGTTACGACAACCGGTTCCCAATTGATACCGATATTATCAATCAGATCGTCAATGACTGTTTGGTTATGAGGTTCAATGAAGAAGTTAACGACATGTTTCGCCACCACTTCGCCAACATCCTGAACCTCTTTCAATGCTTCCTCATCAGCGGAACGTAATTTATCCAGTTCGCCAAAGTGAGCAGCCAGATTAGCAGCGGTCGCTTCCCCAACTTCACGGATACCCAATGCATAAAGGAAACGGGCAAAGGTGGTTCTTTTTGCTTTTTCCAACGCATCTACTACATTCTGGGCAGATTTCGGCCCCATACGATCAAGCCCAGTCAACTTGCCCGCCGTCAGCCTGAAAAGATCTGCCGGGGTTTTGACATACTCTTTATCCACTAGCTGATCGATAATCTTTTCTCCCATGCCGTCAACATCCATCGCCCGACGGGAAACAAAATGTCTAAGCGCTTCTTTACGCTGAGCACCACACACCAATCCCCCCGTACAACGCGCGACAGCTTCCCCTTCAATCCTTTCAATATCTGCCCCACATACCGGGCAATGTTCAGGGAAAACAACTTCATTACTGTCCTGTGGCCTTCTCTCTTCCAAAACACCGACAACTTGTGGAATCACATCACCAGCACGGCGGATAATAACCGTATCGCCAATCCGCAAACCTAAACGTTCAATCTCATCCGCATTGTGCAATGTTGCATTACTGACAATTACACCAGAGACCTGCACTGGCTCCAGACGTGCTACCGGTGTGATTGCGCCAGTACGACCAACCTGAAACTCAACATCACGAACAATCGTCATTTGCTCCTGTGCAGGAAATTTGAATGCCGTGGCCCAACGGGGCGCACGGGCAACAAAGCCTAATGTTTCCTGTAATTCCAGCGAATTGATTTTGACAACAACACCATCGATATCAAACCCCAATGCGGAACGCTGGTTTACAATATCATGATAAAAATCAATAACCTGTTGACTATCGGTACAAACTTTAACTTTATCGCTGACCGGCAATCCCCATTTCTTAAACTGTATCAATCGCTCGTAGTGACTGGCTGGTAACTCGCCCCCCTCCAATATACCAACACCATAACAGAAGAAAGCCAATGGGCGTTTGGCCGTAATACGAGGATCGAGCTGACGTAGAGAGCCAGCCGCCGCATTACGTGGGTTAGCAAATACTTTTGCACCCGTGCGGCGAGCTTCCTCATTCAGTTTCTCAAACCCTTTTTGCGGCATGAAAACTTCACCGCGAATTTCAATACGAGTTGGAATATTTTCGCCGAATAGACGCAGTGGAATTGCGCCGATAGTCCGTATATTTGATGTAATATTTTCCCCTGTTGTACCATCACCACGGGTTGCAGCCCGTACCAACTCACCATTTTCATACAACAGGCTGACAGCCAAACCATCCAGTTTCAGCTCACAGCACACTTCTAAATCCTGAGTTTCTTTCAGGCGGTCACGTACCCGCTTATCAAACGCCAGATAACTCTCTTCATCAAATACGTTATCCAGTGACAACATAGGAATTTCATGGCGGACTTGTTCAAAAGCCGTCAGAGGAGCAGCTCCAATCCGCTGCGTTGGTGAATCCGATGTAATCAACTCAGGGTATTGTTCTTCAAGATCCTCCAATTCCTGCATTAACCGATCATATTCTGCATCAGGGATCTCTGGTGCATCCATGACGTGATACAGATATTCATGATGACGCAGTGTTGTTCTGAGCTTTTCTATTTGTTGAGCAGTTGATTTCATGATTTATAACCAGCGATAAAAAGCCCCCGACTGGCGGGGGCTTGAACATTCGATAAATTGATTATACCTGAACACCAAGTGTGCTGCGAATACGTGCCTTATACAATTCGATTTTTTGCGGTGTCAGCATTTTTCGCTCATCGTCAAGCACCACACCCCCAACATCAGAAGCAATACGCTGGGCCGCCTGCAACATCAGTTTAAAATTCTGATTAGATTCTCCGTAAGAAGGGACCACCATAAATATGGAAACCCCTGGAGTCGTAAAATCAACCATTGTTTCAGGATTAAATGAACCCGGTTTCACCATATTTGCCAGACTAAACAGGACCGGGCCACTACCTGATGGGTTCACGTGACGATGAAAAATCTGCATTTCCCCAAACTGGAAGCCAGATTGTAGAATACTTTGCAGCAAGGATTCACCATTCAATTCCTGACCGTGGTGTGCTGCTACGTGAAGAACCAAAACAATTTCTTTCACTTTAGTCTGAGCTTCTTTTTCGCCAGCTGCTTCCTGAGATTTTCCTTCAATCACAGATCCGTTTCTTTCAGACTCATTCTGCCCTTCAAATTCAAACAGACCGAGCTGGGGTTCCTGCTCTTCTACGACGGCTTTTCTCGCTGTCGTTTCAGGCTGACGGCTCGCCAGCAATGGATCATCGCTTTCTTCAGGCGTTGCAGCATCAATTTCAGTCAACTTTTGCTGACGGCGTTCGATAGCTGACTCAGCGTTATACTCCTGATGAGATTTCACCTGCTTATGGGCATAAGGCTTTTGCTGATTGTCGAACGCTTCATCGTCACTGTCATCGACGAAACTATTCTGACGATCATGTTTATGACGTTTAACTGGGCGATTACGAAAAAGCGAAGAACGCTCTTTACGGCTGGTCCACAACCCATGTAACAGCAAAGCTATTATTGCTATCGCACCAACAATGATTAATATCAGACGCAAATCCTGCATCATTGCTATCTCTGTTGTTTAATTAAGTATGCCACCACGGCGGAATATTTTCTGTATTAACTGTATTTGTCAAATAACACAAGTGCAAGCTTATACACACTTTTCTTATCAGAAAAATGCCTAATAAGCCTCTTTTGCATTTTTTTTATACAGAACAATACTAGTCAGTCGAAAATCCTGCCTATATGATAGCGTTTCAATCACACAAGAGAGAATAGGAAGTATGCTGAATTTGACAAAATCGCCAAAAAATTTGAGCGGCTTTCAGTATTTGATGCAAGGTTGCAAATTAATTACCCGTTCAGGCATTAAAAGATTTGTTCTATTGCCTTTGTTGGCAAATATTTTGTTTCTCGGCGGTTCATTTTGGTGGTTCTATCAGAAACTGGAGAACTGGATCCATTGGATAGTGAGCAAAATACCGGATTGGATGCAGTGGCTCAGTTATATTTTATGGCCGCTGGCCGTGCTCTCTGTTTTGCTGATTTTTACTTACTTTTTCAGCACCATAGCGAATTTTATCGCAGCGCCATTCAATGGTTTGCTGGCAGAAAAACTGGAAGCGGATTTAACAGGAACCCCCGCACCGGATACCGGCGTTATAGCACTTTTCAAAGATGTTCCACGTATCCTGAAACGGGAATTAGCCAAGCTGTGCTACTATATTCCACGCTCTATGGTCTTATTGCTACTCTATTTTATTCCTATTATCGGACAGACTGTTGCACCTGTGCTTTGGTTTATTTTCAGTGCCTGGATGCTATCAATTCAGTATTGTGATTACCCCTTTGATAACCACAAAGTCAGTTTTCCAACAATGCGTAGGGTCCTTCGCCAAAACAAAATAATTAATCTGCAATTTGGCGCAACAGTGAGTATTTTAACCATGATACCCATTGTCAATTTGGTGATTATGCCTATTGCCGTATGTGCAGCGACAGCAATGTGGGTTGATCGCTATAGAGATCAACACGCTCCTCGTATTATGCCGTGATATTCATTTAAGTTATTCTTTTAGACAATAAAAATATATTTAAGTTATATTTCCATTAACCGGTTGTTGGCGTATTGTTGACCGGATATCACTAAAGGGAGTTGAAAGACGAGTATGAGTAAAATTTACGAAGATAATTCTTTGACTATTGGTCGTACCCCGTTAATTCGCCTAAAACACTTTGGCAATGGGCGTATTCTGGTAAAAGTAGAATCCCGTAACCCAAGTTTTAGTGTAAAATGTCGCATTGGTTCCAATATGATTTGGGATGCTGAAAAACGCGGTATCCTACAACCAGGGAAAGAGTTGGTAGAACCTACCAGCGGTAATACCGGGATCGCCCTTGCTTATGTTGCCGCCGCTCGGGGCTACAAATTAACGCTGACCATGCCAGAAACCATGAGTATTGAACGCCGCAAGCTATTGAAAGCATTAGGTGCGCAACTGGTGCTGACGGAAGGCGCTAAAGGTATGAAAGGTGCCATTGAGAAAGCCAATGAAATCAAAGACAGCGATCCCGACCGCTATATTATCCTGCAACAATTTAGCAATCCGGCAAACCCAGAAATCCATGAAAAAACCACAGGCCCGGAAATCTGGGAAGACACAGACGGTGAAGTGGATGTATTTGTTACCGGTGTAGGGACTGGCGGTACATTAACAGGTGTCACCCGTTACCTGAAAAACACCAAAGGTAAAAATATCACCTCGGTTGCCGTAGAACCTGAAGAATCACCCGTCATCAGCCAGACTCTGGCCGGTGAAGAAGTGAAACCGGGTCCCCATAAGATTCAAGGTATTGGTGCAGGTTTCATTCCAGATAACCTTGATTTGACACTGGTTGATCGCGTTTTCAAAATCAGCAGTGAGGAAGCGATCAAAACCGCACGTGAAATCATGGTGAAAGAAGGCATTCTGGTAGGTATTTCCTCGGGTGCTACCGTTGCAGCAGCAGTGAAGCTTTCTCAGGAACCAGAATATAAAGACAAAAATATCGTCGTTATTCTGGCTTCATCAGGTGAACGCTATTTAAGCAGTGTACTGTTTACTGACTTGTCTGATGAATAAAAGTTTTTAAGTAACTTACTTAGATTTATTGATAAAAAAGCACCTAAATGGTGCTTTTTCTGTGTGGTAGATCAAATTTTTACACTTTGCTAGATGATTTCTTACAATGGGTCTAGTATTTAACCAATAATAATTATTTCGATGCTCGAAATTAATTAACAGGAGTAGTAGTTTCAGTTAAGTAGTTCCGCGATCTATCTTTACTTCAAACTATCAATTAGAAGCATCGGAAAGAACAATTTTTTTGATAATGAATAAAAATTTTTATTACATTATCAACCTGAGAGTCTATCTCAGTAGACGTAGTTAGTGCTGTTCATTCTTACCCGTAAAAGTGAATACAGCACAATGACCCGGAACTTACGAGTCGTACTAAAGAACGTTCAAGAGCTATTATTGCTTTTACCCGAACATTACTCAGTTCGTTCTTTAAGTAAATAAAATCGTCTTAAATGGGATAGGCAGTGAATAAACACTCAAGTTAAAATTTGTCCATTACAAGTTCTTAACTTACATAGCAAAAATCTAAGTTATTGAGGAAACGTTATGTTCCAGCAAGAAGTCACTATTACTGCGCCAAATGGCCTACACACCCGTCCCGCTGCACAGTTTGTTAAAGAAGCCAAAAGTTTCTCCTCCGACATTACACTGACTTCCGGTGGTAAAACTGCCAGTGCTAAAAGCCTGTTTAAGTTACAAACTTTGGGACTCACTCAAGGCACTGTAGTGACCATTTCTGCTGAAGGTGAAGATGAGCAAAAAGCAATCGAGCATCTGGTTAAGTTGATGGCAGAACTGGAATAACTTTCCATTAAACCGCAAAGCCAGCCAAGATATAAACAGGTATTCACTTAGCCGTTCCTCATCCCCGGATAAACTTTTATCTGGGGATATCAGTTTAAATGCATGTCCTAAAACAGCAAACCATCTGCGGGCTGGCTCTTTAAAGAATAATTATTAGTAGTTAGGTAACATCATGATTTCAGGCATATTAGTATCACCAGGCATTGCTTTCGGTAAGGCACTATTACTGAAAGAAGACACAATCATTATCAATCAGAAAAAAATCAGCCAAGAGCAAGTCGAACAAGAAATTTTCCATTTCAAGCAAGGTCGTGAAAAAGCCTCATCTCAGCTAGAAATTATCAAGAATATAGCAGCAAAAAACCTCGGAGAAGAAAAAGCTGAAATCTTCGAAGGGCATATCATGCTATTGGAAGATGAAGAACTTGAGCAAGAAATTATTACGTTAATCAAAAACGATTTCAAAACTGCGGATGCTGCGGTCTACTCCGTTATTGAAACCCAAGCCCAAGCCCTTGAAGAATTAGATGATGAATACCTGAAAGAACGTGCCACAGACGTACGTGATATCGGTAAACGCTTGCTGAAAAACATTCTGGGTATGCCCATTGTTGATCTTGGCTCAATTTCAGAGGAAGTCATTCTGGTTGCCAACGACCTGACTCCATCTGAAACCGCACAACTCAATCTGGAAAAAGTACTCGGTTTTATTACCGATTTAGGTGGTCGAACTTCTCACACGTCAATCATGGCCCGCTCTCTTGAACTGCCCGCGATCGTGGGTACCACCCAGGCGACGGCGACAATCCAGAATGGTGATTACCTAATCCTGGACGCAGTAAATAACCATATTTACATCAACCCGTCTGATGCAGAAATTGAACAGCTTAAAAAGACCAAAAACGAATATCTGTCAGAAAAAGCTGAACTTGCAAAGTTGAAAGATCTCCCGGCAATGACTCTTGATGGTCATCAGGTTGAAGTCTGTGCCAATATCGGTACCGTCCGTGATGTGATCGGCGCTGAACGCAATGGTGCCGAAGGTGTCGGTTTATACCGTACAGAATTTCTGTTTATGGATCGTGATGCACTGCCAACAGAAGAAGAACAGTTCCAAGCTTATAAAGCCGTTGCCGAGGCAATAGGCAGCCAGGCGGTTATTATACGTACGATGGATATCGGTGGTGATAAAAATCTGCCCTATATGAATCTACCGAAAGAAGAGAACCCATTCCTTGGTTGGCGTGCAATTCGTATTTGCCTTGATCGAAAAGAGATCTTACATTCTCAGTTACGTGCTATCTTACGTGCATCTGCTTTCGGTAAATTACGTATTATGTTCCCAATGATTATTTCTGTAGAAGAAGTACAGGAACTGAAAGTAGAACTTGAATTGCTGAAAGGCCAGCTTCGCGAAGAAGGTAAAAAATTCGATGAAGCAATCGAAGTGGGTGTGATGATAGAAACACCAGCTTCAGCAGTTATTGCTCATCACCTGGCAAAAGAAGTTGACTTTTTCAGTATTGGGACAAACGATCTAACTCAGTATACTCTTGCTGTAGACCGCGGTAACGAGTTGATTTCTCATCTTTATAACCCGATGCTACCAGCAGTATTGAGCCTGATTAAGCAAACCATCGATGCTTCACACGCTGAAGGTAAATGGACGGGGATGTGTGGCGAGCTTGCAGGTGATGAACGTGCTACCTTGTTGCTATTAGGCATGGGGCTGGATGAGTTTAGTATGAGTGCGATTTCTATTCCCCGCATCAAGAAAATCATTCGTAATACTCGTTACGAAGATGCAAAAGCGCTAGCTGAGCAAGCCCTTTCTCAGTCTACCGCTAAGGGGTTGATAGAATTGGTTGATACCTTCATCAAAGAAAAAACACTTTGCTAACAATATCGGTTAAAACGCGGTCCAGTATAAACAATTAGGAGAAGATTCATGGGTCTGTTTGATAAACTGAAATCTCTAGTTTCAGATGATAAAAAAAACAGCGGCACTATTGAAATTATCGCGCCTTTATCTGGTGAGATTGTCAATATTGAAGATGTTCCAGATGTTGTCTTCGCCGAGAAAATTGTCGGCGATGGTATCGCTATAAAACCCGCCGGCAACAAGATAGTTGCACCAGTTGATGGAACAATCGGTAAAATATTTGAAACCAACCATGCATTTTCTATCGAATCGGACAGCGGTATTGAGCTATTTGTCCATTTTGGTATTGATACGGTTGAGCTTAAAGGCGAAGGCTTTAAACGTATTGCTGAAGAAGGTCAGCGTGTACAAAAAGGTGATTTAGTTTTGGAATTCGATCTTAAATTCCTTGAAGAGAGAGCAAAATCGACCCTGACACCTGTTGTTATTTCCAACATGGATGAGATTAAAGAGTTATTCAAGTTGAGTGGTTCTGTCACTGTTGGTGAAACACCCATTATGCGTATTAAAAAGTAGCAACACTTTAACTGTTACAATACCATTTTCATATTAAAAAACGGCCGACAATCGCGGCTGTTTTTTTATCCCTTATTTTCAATTTACATCGTTTTCTATTTAACCCGAATTCTGTTTAAGCCGTCACTGAAAAATCGTCTTCCGAATAGAAAACTTTCAGTGATGGCTTCTTCCATTTAAGGCAATAAGCAATCAAACCGCCTAAAACGG
>NZ_JBHFKV010000079.1:0-13028 GCF_042879355.1 Photorhabdus sp. RM71S
CAGCTTGCGTAAACCGGGATTGGCTCATGGGGTTTTTCCATCATAAGAATAGGTGACACTATTTTAATCAGTGAATTCCCGCTGGCTAGGTGGGGTTCCCCGTACGCTTACGAAAAAGCGGATTATGCGGATTTGCTGGAGAACGGCGACCGTATACTCGCTGCCGATTGTCTGGCGAGCCGGGAGGTGGTGGTCAAACCGGGTAGTCATGCTTCACTCAATATGCCGATGGCGGCGCAGGCGAAATATGTCGCGGTGGTGGGTCTGTTCAGAAATCCCGATTTAGCCGGGGCGACCTGGCGCCTAATCATCAGACGCCAGGCGCTGTCACCGGATAAGCCGCGTACCATTGAGTTGAATGGCGGCAGCCTGACTCTGTTGCCTGAAAAGGAGTAAGTTGATGAAAAAGAAAACCAACAAGCCTTCCCTGTATGAATGCCTGTTCGGCAACGTTCGCGGCGGGTTGGATTTGCATCAGATCAGTGAGGAAAATCAGGTGATTTTGTCGGTACTGGATAATATGCAGTGTATCCTCAATGGCCGGGCGGGTTCGCTGAGCCATCTGCCGGATTATGGCCTGCCTGATCTCAGCACTATCCTGCAAGGGTTGCCTGAATCGTCACAACGCTTGATCGCGACGATTGAACACACGCTGCTGACTTATGAGCCCCGCCTGAAGCAGGTCAGTGTGACGTTATTGCCGGAGATTGAACCGACGCATTTGCGTTATGACATCAACGCCGAACTGAAAGAGGTGGGGCGGGTGCGTTTTAGCACGGAATTTGTCCCGGAAGGGAAAGTGTTGGTCCGCCATCTGCGCCAACCAGGGCGGATGGATTAATCTGCGGTGGGGCTACCTTGCCTGCCGCCGCTTTCTGTTATCGGAACGGGCCGGAGTGCCGCCCGGACTGTTGAATGCGTTGATGTTGTCCCGCTGCGTTAATCATGCTGATTTCAGCAACAAATCTGGGTGAAAATAAAGTGATGACTGAAAATATTGTCTATACCGGGGATGATCCCCGTACGCAGCCTGAATTCCGTGCGCTGAAAGACGAAATGAGCAAACTGAGCCATCCGGCACGGCCCGACATTGACTGGGCTAAAGTTGAACAGCTTTGTTTGACACTGTTTCAGGTTAACGGTGTAGAACTGCAAAGTGCCGCCTGGTACACATTGGCCCGGGCACAACGGGCCGGATTTGCGGGTATTCATGAAGGGTTGGCCCTGATTGAGGGGTTAGTGGCTCATCAATGGCCGCAATTCTGGCCGCAATCTACACGTGTACGGGTTGAGATATTGGCCTGGCTGGTCGCACGGTTACAACAGCTGTTACGTACCTCGGTTTTCTCCTATATTGACCTGCCGCTGATTTACCCGGTGGAAAAGGTTCTTGAACATCTGTGTGAAGTGCTTCAACGTCTGGAACTGAAATATGTAAGTCAACTCGACAGCCTCCGCGTGTGGCTTCACAACAGCGCTCAACGCTTAGAGCGGCTGAAACCGGAAACGGGGATGATGCCTGTTATCTCGGTCTCCTCCGTACAACCAGGGGGGAATGCTATTTTGACGCCCACAGCCCCCCTCCGGCCACAACTGATATATGTCATGCGTGAAACGGTTTCTGGTGTCCCCCCTCAGGGCAATGGGGTCCGGGCTTTACCTGTGTCCCGCGGGAAAGTCTGGCACGGTTTTGTCGCGGGTGTCGCGTTGTGCGCGCTGGCAGTGGCCGGTGTTTGGTGGGTGAAAGGGATGCGACAAGCGCCGCCGCTGGCGCAGGCATTGCAAGTGACCGCGCAGCCTTTGCCGCGGACCTTACTCCCAGCGCAACTTGCTGAGTTGCGCCACCCGGACAACGCCGTGCTGCTGAATCAGTTGCAGGAGAAAACGCTGGCGGCCAGTCGGTCGCAACTGGCAAGTTTGGATACCTTGCCTGTGTTGTGGCGATTAACGTATGGGACGCAGCTATTACACCAACTGCAAACATTATGGCCGGCCAGCCAAACGGTGCAAGAGATGGAGAAACAGTGGCAACAGCAACGTGAAGCCACAGCGTTACCTGTCTCTGAACTGGAAAATTACCACCTGGCTCAATCGCGTCTGCAACGATTAGCGGCCCGCCTTGATGAGCTGGATGAAAGACGCGGTCGTTATCTCACGGGGTCTGAATTGAAATCGATGGTATTTGGCATTCAGCAACCGTTGGCGAGCACACCGCCATTGGAAGAATTATTGCGCCAACTGGCCGAACAACAAAAAAGCGGCACGGTCTCCCCGGCACTGTGTCAGCAAATTAACACCCGTTTCAATCAATTACTCAATCGTTATGCACTGCTCATGCAGCCTGCTATCCATTAATCAATTCACTGTAAGGATTTTGTTATCTATGAACAATGTTGTTGACGCTTTCTCTCACCTGGATGCAAAGGAATATGCCTTGGTGTGTCAAATCTGGCAGCGTGAACCGGTGTTGCGTGAATTGGTCGCGGAACTCGATAAATAGATACTTCTCGAACCCCGATACAGTGCTCTGTTTAATACCGACCCGATCAGTCGTTGCTCACTGAGTCAATTTGCTTTTTTTGCGGGTCTCCCTCATTGCGAGTGCGAGTATCTCTGGTGATGTGATCTTCATAATTACCCCTATAACAGATAAATACAAAATATCCCCTGAAAGGGATATATCGACGATTAAGAGAAGGCAAACCTGACCCACGTTACCGCAGGTCAGGCACATCACTGTGATTTTCCTTTATAGAAAGGAGAACCATCACAACTCACGCTTTGGACAATCAATCACGTCGAAATTTTTGCTGTAACAAACGTAAAATTCATCACGATTGATCTGAATGGCTTTTCCCTTCAATGATAGGTTATTTTTCTGGAGGAACTTAATTAACTGTTTATTAGATGGACGATCATTAGGCAATACCAATCCATCAAACAGTTCTTGCTGTTTACTGAAAAATTGATCTGGCGTTGTAAACGCACAAACACCATGTTTTTCCCACTCACCTTGTAACAAATCTGCCCCTGGAGAAGCGCATAGATAAGGTTTAATCACCTGATAATCCAGTGGTGGCAAATCCCCTTTGCAAAGACGTGGATGTTTTCTGACATCAGACCAATCACGGCACTGTGCCATTGATTTACTATCACAGGTTTGCGCCCACAATCCGTGAATTACCCAACTAAATTTGTTTTCGGAGAAACATTGCAATTCAAACTTTTCATATTCACGCTGCGCTTCAGCAAATTTATTACTATTTTTCAGGCGCTCAATATTCTTTGCTTTACTCTTACAAAATGCTGGAGAATAACTAATAGACAGTTTGAAATAATCTGTCGATGCGATTGCGTTCTGACCATAACGGTCACCTTTAGCAACATAATCATAATCTTTCGGCGGAGTAGCAGGTAAGATACAAGACGCCCCCTCTTCCAATGTTGATAGAGACTCCAACGAGTCAGTCACTTCTGGTTGCTTCACACAACCCACAATCAGTAAAACGAATATTGCTGATAATAAATTAAAAAAACGCATCTTAATTCCTTTATGGGAAATTATTTCCCTGTTGATGGTAAACAAACAAAAACCTGCCAAAATTAAGGCAGGCGACTATTAAAATTATTTTTTTCAGTCAGATCAATTTGATACACAGCAAAACCGATCTCATCATTTTCCAAATATTTCACGGGATATTGAGAAAATGCTTTGATGAATTTCGCCGCTTTCTCACTTGGAGACGTTTCGAAACGGATATCCAATTTCTTGTCAGTTTTGATTGGCATAATCGACCAGTTATTCTCTGCTTTAGTCGCTACTATCCCTTTCTGTTTAGACATTTTGGCAATGTAAGCAGCCAAAATAGCGCGGTTCTCATCCGGTGAAGCGAATGCAATGTGATCTTCGCCTGTGCCGGCAAATTTACCACCATAGGCGCGGTAGTTATTGGTAGCAATGAGAAATTTAGCGTGAGGATCGATCGGTTTACCTTGGTAAGTCAGCTCTTTGATACGATTTGCTCCTTGATTGATGATCTGGCAATCAACGTCGTATTTAGCGGGCTGAGTCAGATCAATCTTATAATTCACGCCACTTATCATGTCGAAGTTATAAGTACGGAAACCGCTCCAATTCAACAGATACTGAGGCTGAGTTGAATTTGGATCAATCTGGTTATACATGCCGGCCGAACACTCCAACCATTCAATCACATCAGCACCCGTGACCTTCACAACAGCCAGTGTATTGGAATAGAGATACAAATCTGCTGCGTTACGAAAGGTTAAATCACCTTTTTCAACTTCAATAAACTCTGAAGGTGCATTTTTACGCCCGCCAACTTTGAATGGTGCCGCAGCGGCCAGAACAGGAATATCTGCTAAATCGGGATCACCTTGAATAAAACGCCGCGTGTAATCGGCTTGTGCATCATTCACAATCTGCACTGTCGGGTCGCTTTGAATCAAAGCCAAATAGCTATACATATTGGCAGACGCTTTGCCAATCAATTTACCGACAAAACCCCGCGTCCCCTGATGAGCTTGCCCGATAATTTTTGCCAACTCACTATCACACTCAACCAGTGCCTTTTTATTCACTTTGTCATAAATCGGGCGCGCTTCCGCTTTTGCTTCCGTCACTTTCCATGCCCCACCCCCGTTGTCGATAACCATATCAACAACACCTAAATGATCACCCCATTGGCCGGGCATAACAGCCGGAATACCATTAACCGTACCTTTAGCAACATCAACGCCTTTAATGTCTGCAAATTCTTTACTTGGAAACACACCGTGTGAGTGACCAAACATAATCGCATCAATACCTTTAACTTCACTCAAGTAATAAACCGAGTTCTCAGCCATTGCCTTATAAGGCTCCTTGGAAAAGCCGGAGTGAGGAATAGCAATAATCAAATCTGCCCCCGCTTTTTTCATTTGAGGAACAAATTTTTTCGCGGTTTCAGTGATATCATTAACGACAACTTTCTCATCCAGATTGACCTTATCCCAGATAACAATTTGTGGCGGTACAAAACCGATATAGCCAATCTTGATGGTATGATTCTTACCCTCCCGGTCTTTTACCGGCGTATCAACAATAATATAGGGGGTGAAATAGTTCTTACCGGTTTTCGCATCCATGATGTTGGCATTGATATAAGGGAACTTCGCACCGGCAATGGCTTTTTTCAGATAATCCAAACCAAAGTTAAACTCGTGGTTACCAAAGTTACCCACGGTATAACCCATTGTATTCATTAACTGATGTGCTGGATGAGATTCCCCTTTTTTAAGGCCTTTTGCGGCCACGTAATCAGCCAGTGGGCTACCTTGAATTAAATCACCGTTATCGACCAGAATGGAGTTAGAGGCTTCTGCTTTGGCTGCTTTAATTAAACTCGCTGTGCGTATCAAACCAAATTGTTCTGTAGGTTTATCCTTAAAGTAATCAAAATCAATCAGGTTACTGTGAACATCAGATGTTTCCATTACCCGCAAATCAACTGTTTCAGCATGGACATTACATGCGACCAATAAGGTTAATGTGGAGACTTTCAACACATTGTTAACCATTTCACACCTCTTTTTTAGGTAGTTTAGGAGGACTCAAAATCAGCTCTCCTTTAACTGTCAACTTACAAGTACAGATGAGCGTCGATTTCCACAATCATCTGTTTTTTATTTTCATAAGCTGGATTGTCGCTGTGCGCATCATCATATGCCGTTTCAACGAACAAACTCAGGCTATTGTACTGAGAAATTGCAAAACGTTTATCTCAACCAACAAGATAAATCTGTTTTTTTATAGTTAGGGTATCTGCATTTTTATCACGCAAAAGAGTCACTCACAGACATACCACTTTGCCAAGATCTCACTCCTCCTATGACACTAACACAGTAAAATCTGCCCTCTAGCCACCTTTAACACGGTTTAATTTAAGTTAAGTAAGAATAAAATATCTACAATGCGTTGTATTTAATTATTAGCTTTATTTCTGGACAAAAATCTCTCTATTCCATTGAGCCGGTAAAATATTCAGGCTAATAAATACCGCTCATAATATTACCGTATAAAACAAACTTGTTAACAAATTGTAAATATTTTCAAGCAATCAATTATCATCCATATTATGGTTTCCTTATATAAACTTTTATGGTTTTTAATTACAAAATAATCGTTAATTTAGGTTATAATGATGAACGCTTTTAATTAAAAATGAGTGATTCTATTAAAATTTCAATTTTTTGATATAACCTTCAACCAAACAATCTACTGTAACCATATAATAAATAAACATAAAAATCATTTTCGTGATAAAATGCACAATTACATCGTTAAAAAAACAAATAATTAAAATTATTTGTGATAATAATCACATCATCAGGTAACTTTATCTTTTTAATTTTATTAACTACATTATTTATAAAAAAAACAATTTAAACATTAAACTTTAATAATTAATTTAAATATAAATTAATTTTAATTATAAAATAAGAAAACATTAAAATACATAAAAAACAATATTATTAATTTTATATAAAGCCGATCTCTAAAATTAATTAAAATTATTTTTTGTAAAATATATAAATATATTGAACATATTATAAAAAGTAAAAAAACATTTATTTTTCAAATAAAATAAAAAACTAATTTAAAAAAATATAAAAATTAACTATCATACTGATTTAAAAGAAAAATAACCCAATGAATATTTTTAAAATTATAATTTATCAATAACTTTGACACCATTAGAATGACTATAAACGACTTTTCTGATCAGCATGACACATTCACCCATCGCCCCCACTATCTCACTCAATTCAGCAATGAAGAGAAAATAAAAAAATTTATGTTCCCCTCTTGACCAGAAACAATAATTACATTAATTTTATTTAACATTAGAAAGAATATTATTGAACCTTATCATTTCAGCACTCACTTAGAGCCGAAAGAATTTAGAATAAGTTTATAGCAATAATTGATTATAGTAATAGTTAATTGGTTAGAACTCGCGTTAACTATTCATTAATTTTAAAGAGATTTTAAGGTTAATCGCTGACGTCAAAACAAAAAACATAAAATAATATAACATTTTTAAAGCATTTTTTCTCATCAGGATTACTGAGGATTTCCTGACAAGTTAATAACACCTCTACTGTCTTTATTCATCACCATTAACCCTAAAATAATCAAAACATTATGATGGAGGTAACTGCAAATGAAATGGTATGTCAAGGAAGCCCTCGAAATTAATCAGGCTATACCATACGAGGAATCAATCAATATCGAAGCGGGTTTTGGACCAACAGGGCTTCCACACATAGGAACCCTTTGTGAAATCCTCCGAGCCAATCTCATCAAAACCGAATTGGAGAAAGCAGGCAGAACAGTTAATTTTTATCTCATTTCAGATGATTTGGACCCTTTCAGAAAAGTGCCTTTGAATATTCCAAATGCTGAACAATTAACGCCTTATCTAGGCCAACCGATAAGCAAGGTGCCGGACCCTTTCGGAAATTTCCCGTCATTCTCTGAAATGGCGGAATATCAACTCATGAAGCTCGCCACAGAATACGAAATAGAGTGTCAGCTAGTCAGAAACTCTTTAGCCTATCAAAATGGCGATTACAATGACGAAATCAAACTATTCCTACAAAATTTTTTGGTGCTAAACCAAATATGCAAGGAATCTACCGGATCTTTAAGACAAAGAACCTACAGCATGATCATGCCCATTTCTGAAAGAACTGGCGCCGTACTGGAACATATTATAGTAACCGACGTGAACCCTGCATCAGGAGAAATAACCTATTACATACCTGGCGATGAAGTCATTAATAAACCCGGTTATGAATATGGCGTAGAAATTCGGGAGTTCTATAAAAATGAAATATTGGATCAAGAGCAAACTATTTCGGTACTAAACGGTAAATCTAAACTTCAGTGGAAAGCAGACTGGGGTATGCGCCTCCTTGCCAGAAACATTCATTTTGAAATGCATGGTGAAGATTTGCTGGCTTCTGCCGATGTTGCTCGCCAGATCGCGGGAGCATTAGACAGGCCAATTCCACGTTTTTACAAATATGGGCTTTTCCTTGATGATTCAGGTAAAAAAATATCGAAATCGAAAGGAAATAGTTTCTCTTTAGATGATATTCGCCATCTGCTTACACAAGACGCAATTCGCACTTACCTCTCAAAAGAGCCACAGAGATCGTCTAAATTTTATGTCGCACTGGCACCACATCTCAATGATCAAGTTAATATTTCGCAAAAAGATGGAAAAAGACTATCTTTTTCGAAGATAGCAAGAATATTACACGCGTCAAAACCAGCAAATAAACTCGCGGCTGAAAATTTTCTGAATCGCTATAAAAAACCGGGAGAGTCCATTTCAGATCAGGAATTGGAAATAAGTTATAATTATTATATCAGGACATGTAAAAATGAAAATCAAGGGTTACAAAATATTAAAGAAGAAAAGTATTTCTCAGCCATAGCCAACTCAATAAGTTCAGGAGAAATATCCACTAAAGATCAACTTTTCCAGCATATAATCAGTACATATGAAGACCATTTTTCAGATGATAAATCATCCCAAATATGGCCTCTGCTCTACCGAGGGTTATTTGGCGATACTAAAGGCCCACGCATTAAAACATGGTTAGATTTAAATGAGATGCAACATATTTTAACCCATTTTAACACCCCATATAAAAACTCATACCCAAAAAATGAGGAAAATATCGTTAACCACGAAATTAATAGTTCTCAAAAAGAGATATTCATAAACAATAAAATCGAGGAGAATCAAATCCATATGACTAAGTTATACAGCAAAATTAATTTCACCGAAATCAGAAAAAAATGTGACGAACTTTCCTCCGCTTTACAGAGGAATAGTGAGGCATTAGTTGAAGCGCTCTCTGGCTATCAATGTAAAAACGTCACCGAAGATGAAATTCTCCGTTCAATAGATGTCTTGAATAATATTGAGAACAACAGAGAATATTTCAAAAAGAAAATTTATGGTGTGACATCATTCCTCCCGCTTAACCAACCCATTTACGCTTCTGTATGTTTTGGTTTTATCCCTTCACTTATGGCAGAAAACGTGTGCATACGCCCCCCGACAGCAATGCATACACATTACAAAAAATTTGAGCAGGTTATTAATTTATCCAAATTTTCTCCAACATTATCTATTTCTTATGAAGATAAAGAGTTATTTTTAAGTCAACGCGTAAAAATAACTGATGCAGTAATCTTTACGGGAACACCAGAGAATGCGCTCAAAGTCCGTAAACATTTCAGAAAAAACACCTTATTTATTCTTAATGGCGCCGGTCATAACCCACTTATTATCTCAAAAGATGCAGACATTAATCTGGCTGTTGAAAGTGCAAAACGAGTTGTTCTTTACAATCAAGGGCAGGATTGTGCTGGTCCAAACGCCATATTAGTACACAATGATATATACGATTTATTCAAGCAACGATTAATCTCTGATTTGAAGAATATTGAAGATAGAGTTGGCCCTTATAGTGAATATAAAAATATTGTCGGTCCCAATAGCGATATTGATCACAGTATAAAAATTGCTTCAGTATTTAAAGTAAATAGACCCTATTGCACCTATGGAGGAGAAGTTAATCCCATCAATGGCATGATAAAACCCACGGTTTTCGAGAAAGAATTATCATTAGGTGGCAATTATAAAGAATTTTTTGCCCCTGTGTTCTTCTTACAAAGATATTATCAGGATCAAGATTTAATCCATTATTTTTCTGATCCTTTGTATTCTGCTAATGCTATGTATATATCTTTGTTTGGTACCAGTGACTATATCCATCATCAACTCAGCGAACGCCTTCACTTGCCAGATAGTATTCTGAGTAATACTGACTTACATCTGGAAGAACACGGTTATCTTCCCTATGGTGGTCAAGGGCCGGCGGCTTCATGCCTTTGGTATGAAGGTAATAGGATTAGCGGCAGTACGTTGCCACAACGTGATATATACCATTATTTAATTGAACCCTTTGATACCCTTCCCACGCCAAAGAGTGAAAAGCACCACTGTGTTCAAGCGGGAATTTAAGCTACTCCGGTAAGTCCTCACTTCAACTGGATGACCTGACAGCGCCGTACTTTCATAAGTAAGCACGGCGTGTCTCCGCGTTTAAATATACCCGTTATCTTTCAAGTTGCCTCTTTGTTGGCTGCACTCGCTCACCCCAGTCACATAGTTTGCTATGCTCCCGGGGATTCACTCCCTTGCCGTCGCGATGCATCTTGAAATCCATAGGGTATATAATAAAGTCATCAATCAGGATAATTGACACAAGATACTAGGGCTTATCCCTGTGATTCGCTATCATGCTACCTTATGTTGGTCATGCTCACCGATTCATTGAGCAAAAATATGGGGTAATTTTATGTTGTGGTTCAAAAATTTAATGATTTACCGTTTAAACCGGGAAATTTCACTTTCTGCGGATGAACTGGAAAAACAATTGAGTCCGTTAGCATTCACCCCATGTGGCAGTCAAGATATGGCGAAAACAGGTTGGGTGCCACCAATAGGTTCACACAGTGACGCCTTTACCCATGTCGCGAATAACCACATTCTGATTTGCGCCCGTAAAGAAGAAAAGATGTTGCCTTCACCGGTTATCAAACAAACGCTGCAAGCAAAAATTGAAAAATTGGAAGGAGAACAGCATCGCAAACTTAAAAAAACAGAGAAAGACTCTCTGAAAGATGAAATATTACATACCTTGCTACCACGGGCATTTAGCCGATTCAGCCAAACTTATATTTGGATCGATATCGCCAATAATCTGATCATTGTTGACGCAGCCAGTGCTAAACGAGCCGAAGATAATTTGGCATTATTGAGAAAAAGTCTGGGTTCTTTACCTGTTGTTCCTCTGACATTTACAAACCCGATAGAATTAACCCTGACAGAATGGGTACGTTCCGGTGATTTACCGACAGGTTTTGCTTTAATGGATGAAGCTGAATTAAAAGCTATTCTGGAAGAGGGTGGCGTGATCCGTTGTAAAAAACAAGATTTGGTTTCTGACGAAATCGCCACCCATATAGAAGCAGGCAAATGTGTCACCAAATTGGCGCTCGATTGGGAAGAGCGTATTCAATTTATGTTGTCAGATGATGGCGCTTTCAAGCGCATAAAATTCAGTGATACTCTGCGTGAACAAAATGATGACATTGATCGGGAAGATTTTGCCCAACGGTTTGATGCTGACTTTATTCTAATGACCGGCGAATTGAGTGCGCTGATTAAAAGCACCATTGAAGCACTAGGCGGCGAAGCGGAAAAATAATCACACGATTCATACAATAAACGCCTGTCTATACCCTATGGATTTCAAGATGCATCGCGACGGCAAGGGAGTGAATCCCCGGGAGCATAGCAAACTATGTGACTGGGGTGAGCGAGTGCAGCCAACAAAGAGGCAACTTGAAAGATAACGGGTATATACTGGCGATAATATCAACCTATTTCAGAACCAATAATAACGCCCATTAATCCAATTAAGGTATTCAATGAATTCAGCTAAAAAAGGCTATCAACCGCCTTTCTCAATTACAGCTAAAATGATCCAATTAGTTGCTGAAATCAGTGAGAATATCGGCCGGTTAAGCACTGAACAGGAACAAATAAAAGCTTTGCGGTTGAGACGTATCAATCGGATACGCACAATTCACGGTTCACTGGCAATTGAAGGTAACTTACTTGATGCAAGCCAAATCACAGCCATTATTGAAGGAAAGCGAGTTATTGCACCTATCAGTGAAATACAAGAAGCGCGTAACGCTATTTTGGCTTATGAAAAGCTCAACCATTGGCATTTCACATCAGAGCAAAACTTACTAGAAGCCCATTATGTTCTGATGAAGGGATTACTAGATAATGCCGGTAGTTATCGACACAGCGGCGTCGGGGTGATGGATGGAGAAAAAGTCATTCACATGGCCCCACAGGCAAACCGGATTCCAAAGCTGATGGGTGATCTTTTTCACTGGTTAGGCTCTACTGATATTCATCCACTTATTGCCAGTTGCATTTTCCATTACGAATTTGAATTCATTCATCCGTTTGCCGATGGAAACGGCAGAATGGGCAGGTTATGGCAGACATTAATCCTAAACCATTGGAACCCTTTATTTGAATTTATTCCCGTTGAAAGCCTGGTTTATGAACATCAAGCTCATTACTATCAAACAATTAATCTAAGTAGCCAACTTGCTGATTGTGCGCCATTTATTGAATTTATGCTGCACATGATCCGTGATGCAATTCTGACATCCACCCATCAGGCTACCCATCAGGCTACCCATCAGGCTACCCAACAAGTTAAACAACTAATTATGGTATTGAAAGGGGAAATGAACCGTGGGCAACTGCAATCAGCACTTGGATTAAAAGATCGTAGCTCATTCCGTCTGCGCTATTTGCAACCCGCACTGGCAGCAGGATTAATTGAAATGAGCCATCCAGAAAAACCTAGCAGCCCATCACAACGCTATCGTTTGACAGCAAAAGGGACAAATTTAAAAAATCACCATAAACAGTAAAGAGTCACCAATCCCTACCTTTCAATGATGCCCCTATTTTAACGGCACTATAATTCTTTGACACACTGCACACAGAACGAATCTATTTATACCCGTCATCTTTCAAACTGCCTCTTTGTTGGCTGCACTCCCTTGCCGTCGCGATGCATATTGAAATCCATTGGGTATAGTTTAATTCAATAAAATAATGATTCATATAAAAACATTTATCACCTTACAACCAAATAAACATCATTAAAAAAATATTATTTTCAAAGACAATCCCATTATATAGAAAGATAATTACTATTAATTTATTAATAATAAAAAGGCAGATTCGACTAATAAGTGCAATTTTTCAGAAGGGCGGTCAGTTGCTATAGTAGGCATCTTTCTCGCCAAAGGAAAATGCACTATGGCCTATACACAACTGACC
>NZ_JBHFKV010000080.1:0-12987 GCF_042879355.1 Photorhabdus sp. RM71S
TGAATACCTTGCTGAATACCTTGCTGAATACCTTGCTGAATACCTTGTTCCCGTAATCTCTGTGCAATATTCATTATTGCCTCCTGATGGCTGCCTACCTGTTCAATCAGTTTCTGAAGTACCTGTTCAAAATGTGGAGAATCCATTGTAACAAACAGGTAGTTAAGAATAGTAACAACATCGTTGTCACTATTATAATTGTACTTAAGGGCCTGTGCCAATAATGTGGTCACAGCTTCAACCCTGTCTCGCAAATTTTTATGTTTCATCGCCAGTTCCATCACGGCGATTTTGCGATGATTGACTAACTCATTATCATCAATCACGGTCACATCGACTAGTGGAAATGGATTGAAATACACCTCTTCCGCTAAGCGAGGTAATGAAAAGCATTGTGTCCAGCGTTGCTGGAAAGGATAAGGGCTGCTATCACCGTGGTAAAACAAAACGGGCACAACCAGCGGGAGTTCCTTATTTCCTTGTTGAAGGTGTTGATTCATCGCCATAAAAGCATAATGCATCATGCGCCATGCCATCATTTTATCCGGCGTTGACTGATGTTCAACAAGTACATAAATATAACCGTCACCTTGTTGAGTTTTCACCGAATAGAGCACATCGGACATTCTTGAACGTAACTGACGGTCAATGAATGAAGAATTAGTCAGTGTTAACGTATTAAAATCACATAGCCTCTTAATTTTCTCCGGCAGATGAATGTCAAAAAAGTCTCGGGCATTCTCTATCTGAGCCATAAACCCTTTGAATGTAGCATCATGGGGTGTGGGGCGCGCCTTTTTATTATTCATATTTTCTTATTAAAAAATAATTCCCATCATCAGTGTACAGCACAATAAAGTCTAGTACCAAGGTGGTTTTATAATTCATCATGCTACGTTATCAGCCGTGACCAGTTGACTGAGCGCTTGTGCTGTCTGGCGCATAGGCTCAGCAAACGCCAACAATGTTTCCAGTGAAACACGAATGGCAGGGGCATGCACATAGACACAGGCAATCAATCGATTTTTTATGCTCTACAAATACACAATTTAAATTACAGTCTCAATTCAACTAAACGCTCTTAACTTTTATAAACGGCATTTCAAAACCCACTTTGAGATATACGTACGATATGGGTGGGCTACTTTTTTGAGGAACAATTTCATCCAGTTTACCCATGTCGTATCCATATACATAACCTCCCTCTTCCCAGCTCCAGACAGCGTAATTTTGATTATCATTGATTATCTTCAACACTTCGTCCGGACTATTCGCGTGTTTCAATTCCTTCCTATTACTGGTGTTTCTAACATCAACCCTATGCGACTTTAATCTTAATACTTGCCTCAATGGATCATTCGAAAGTTCGAGGATCGCGCTGGGATGTTCGTTCTTGCCGTAATATTTCCGATCAACGATGACGACACTAACATAATTAGGGTTATACGAGAATTTAATGTCGGACGTCCACTGATCAAATTTAAACTTTGAACCTTGAATAAGATCTTCGGGATTTCCAGTGGACTTACAACTAAACCACACACCAGCATCCTCGTTAACCAAATTGCTTCGCATATCAAATTGAGAGTGGGGTTTGTTAGTTATTTTAAACGCTTTGAGTTGAATATACGAATAACTGGCAACCATCTTCTTCCCAGAATCCAGCACTAGGTCAAGCATATTTTTGGGCTTAAATTCCTTAATGATGTCCTTTATCCTATATTGCCCGTCTTCCAATCCGTCTTTTTTATACATCTGAAGGACAAGACGATTATTGTTTTTTGGCAAAATCGTTAAACGCGTCAAATAAACGCAGTTATTTTTCATAAAACCACTTTTTCTGGTGCTGGAGCGACCAGGGGGCAACTTTCCGTTATACTGCTCTTTCTCCTCACTCCACAACGCATCAACCGACGAGATAGCTGTAATAGCTGTACTTGTGAGGGCAAAGGATATGGCCGCCATCGGTCCTCCTGGAAGCATCAAACTCATAGCGGTCATTCCGAGATTAAGCCCACCGTTGACAGCGGTTCTCATTACAGCATCATCGCCTGAATCGGTTAACTGACAAAACCATATTGAGTCGGTATCGTTAAGTATTGTGCTGGTCCTATTTATAAAGTTAAGTATTGTGTTGGTACTCCCTAGAGATTTAATCCCATTCGGGACATTCTGAAGGGTATTTTTTATAAGTCGGCTAACAACCGGCAACACTTCCTGTTCCTGAAGGTTAGTTAACGTCGATGTAAACAACGTGCTACCATTCTCATCCTTCATTGCGATAATTAGAGACTCTTTGTCCGTAGCAATTAATCCAATCAATCGGAAATTCTGCCCCCAATCAATGGAAATGTTAAAACCAAATTCCTGTGGTTCAAGCTCGCTAATTACACCACTTAAACTTCTGGATTCATCGAGATTATCGTTGACGATAATTGACGGCTCCCATGAAACAATTACTGGCTGGTTGACTTCAACTTCAAGTGGAAAGATTACAACCAGGTCACTGTCTGCTGAAGGCCAGATTGATTTCAATTTTCCGGAGTAAATGTACATGCACCCTCCTTATGATCCTTGCATATTCCAATCATTAAATGCTGCCATAGAATTTCCTGACAATAATAAAAATAAAAAGCCTCTCTTACATAACAAAAAAATATTTGGTGAATTTTATAAAATGAAATACGGTCATCAAAGAATTTTTTATTCATCATAAAATATCCTATTTAAATAAAATGAAGGCTCGTAACAATTATTATTAATTATTTTTTAAACTTTAATCCTATAATTATAGTTATTAGGCGAATCCAAATTGTAAGAACCATTTCAGTAGAAGTGTTTTTTTAAATGCCATTGATTTATTTTTTACTTGTATTTCCTCCTTTTTTATTTTGGATTATAACGCCGGAAATATAACCATTACCACTTATCTTTCCCGTAGTTTTAAAAGTGACAGAGGGATCAGCGACCAAAGCAAGTAAATCAGGCACGGAACTCATCGTGGTGCGGGCATCCTTGCCCATAGAGACGCCAAATAGATTTAAGCAAGCCCGTCATACACCGGAAATCAGTGTTGCAAAAATGGGGGTGACCATAGATTTTATGCTCTTAATAGTTTTGTTTGAATTAGTTTTTTTACTTTCCCTCGTCAATAATTGCACTTATGCTGCAATAGCTATCAATATGTCCGGTGCTACCTCGAGCTGTCGACCATCGTGCTTGTACAGTACCCAACACCTTAGTCAAATCGAGATCTGTTTGCAAAGTAATTGGAATTCGACCAGCAGAATCCGGCTTTTTAAAGGAGTAACTGATGCTGCCATTCGCCAGAACCTCCGAATTCATGGTGATGGCGAAGCTTACATTCGGGTAGTTGTTTCCAGTAGCATACGGACTCGGCACATTCAAAATAATTAAAGCCCTCCCTGACTTTTTCAAAGAATATGGAGTTAAATCGAGAGAAAGTCCTTCAATATCCATCCATTCATTGAACGAAGTCTTGAGTGTTTTATTAATTGATTTTAAAATAATTGTCATAATTTCCTCATCATTTATTTATAAATTTACAAAGCCCGACCTTACGACGAAGGCGCGAAAATTTTCTTTCAGGGTTTCATATAATTTCCAACTATAATTTATGACTTCTGTACCAGTCTTTGATACAATTGTTCGATTACCACCCAAAGATAAATATATGTAGTGGGGCCGGAGAAGTTCGGAACTATACTCATCGAACGATTCAATCACCCAATGTTCCAGTTCAAGTGGTTCTACCTATTATTTTTAGTTTAGGTTATCTTTACTTTAATTCTAGGGGAAGTCATGATTTATATCAGACTGCTAACAAACCTCGTTGAAAGTAACGAGGTTCGCCGCGTTCATTATCAATCATTATCTTCCGATTTTTCCTTATTGATTCCCGACACGTCCTTTTCCTGAAGTTCACGATAATTGATGCCGTATTTGCAGTACCAACGGACTGCCCACAAAATAATAATGCCGGTAAAATGGCGACCTTTGAATGCATTCATATGGCAAGCTCCGGCTGATAAAACGCTTATCCCAGCGTATCAGTGACTGAAGCTTTGCAATAGTGCCATATAAAGGTCGCCCGATGGATAAGAAATTGCATCAAAAAATAGAAGGCCTTCTCAGGGAACACAAAAGCTATAGCTATATTGTTGACCTGCTTGGTTGCTCTGGACACACAATATCTAAAGTATCGAAAAAGATTAAATTAATAGAATAAATTTAATTATAATGAATTGAATTTGTTAAATTTATTTTCACTCGTGGAATTTTTCGCTGAATTGGGCACAAACCCCCTATTTGTCGCCTAAAGCTGGCGTCATTGTGAACCTATTAAATGTTACCCCACTGGTTTTGCGAAGACTGATTATTGATAACATGAACGGCCTACCGGCCTGATGAGAAACCTAACATAAAAAATGGCTCTTTCAAGCCGAAAAGGTTTTAAGGTTCATCAGGCGCGGAACTCATCGAGGCGCAGGCTCCTTGACTACAGGAGAGCATGAAAAACTGTGGGGCATTTATGTGGCAAAGCAGCTAAAGAAGCCACTTTAACGTATAAGTATTCATGGGCCGATAATGGGTAATAGTCCGGTTGAGTTGCCCATTTTACCGCTAAATAATTCAAGTGCCCCAGACTTTTTTATGCTCTCCAATTATGGCGAAAGATATCGTTACGGAGAGCCGATATCAACAGCATTTGTTGAATCAACCGTCAATGAAATGATAGCAAAGCGAATGGCGAAAAAACAGCAAATGCAATGGAGTCAGCAAGGTGCGTATTATCTCTTACAAACACGGGTAACAGTATTAAATGAAGAGCTTGAAAGTTTATTTCATCGTTGGTATCCCAAATTGAAGAATACAGAGATAGAGGCTCTAGCTGTGTAAAAATACCCCATAGATTTTATGCTCTCCTTCGCGTGGAATATTTTCCGTTTTCCAAACGGACTCATAAAACGCTGGATGATGACATAGTAGTTATTATATCTATGAATAATAATATATAATGTAAACTATCATTATATATTATTCTCTAATTAAATATTTGCGTTTTATTTAAATCAAACTACGATCTTTATATAACGTAACATAATATAAGTTACGTTAATTTTTAAACTAGCTGAACTTAACTCTTCATTTAATCGAGGTTATATCATGAAAGAACTTCAAGAAATTACTAATGCATGGGGTGCGTGGAAAGCTAAGCAACTGGGAACTAGTTTGCATTTTACTGCGAGTACTAAATATGGTGGTAATTCTCACCTTTCTCCGTATACAAAATATGAAGTTCAGAGCGATTTAGAAGCTGGGGGGTTTCATTTTGTAAACAAAAGAGAACTTCCTGATGGTGTGGGATTTGATTTATCCCACACTGTGCATAACAGCACGGGAGAAAAACAAACAATGGATGTTACGTTTACAGAGAAAAAAACCTCTGAACTAACTATTAGTGTTACCGAGGCAGTGAAAATTGGCAACAAGGTATCCGGTGGAGTTAATGTTCCTTTCTTTGCTGATGGGAAAGTAGAGATAACAGCAGAGTTAAGTGTTTCATCCACACAATCTTGGAAAAACTCAAAAGACAATGGGTTAAGCATTAAGGTACCTACTGTTGTACCTGCTCACTCTTCTGTATTAGTAAAATCAACATGGGTTATTAATAGATTACAAGCTGATTGGGTTGCTGATGTGGTAATGAGGGGGTATGTAGCTGTTAGATTTAACGATTATGTTTACTACGACAATTATAAGGAAAACGGATGGCATGCTTTATGGTTCATCCCTATTAAAAGTGTGTTTGATGAAATCATTCAGAACAATATCATTGATACAACAGGGTATATACGTCAATACAACTCAGTAATTGCTCAGGCAAAAGGAACCCTGGAAACAGCAACTACTGCATTTGGGAAAACTAGTTTTTCACCAATTGACTCAGCCTCAGTTATAGGTAATGTACGATACAATAAGGAGGAGCCTGTGGATTATGTTCTCATCGGGGCGGATAATGAAGAAGGTGTGTAGCATTTATTCTTCCATATAAAAGGTTAACCACCGACTTTAGTCGGTCAGCTTTAGCTGAGATACTGTGTTGCATGGGAGGTGCAACATAGATATACAGATACGGTAGTCACACAGTATTTCAGATTGAATATCATTTTGATTGGGTTCGCTAGGGCTAGATTGTTCAGTGGAATAGGGGGTCCGCGCACATTTAACGACATAGACTTTCTGGCGAGGGGCAGCGCGTTGTGCCACCCACTCCAGCCCGTCCAGTGCCATATTAGCCAGAACCGGTGACGCGATACCGCCCTGTGGTGTTCCTGCCTTAGTGGGGTAGACCTTGCCGTCTTCCATGTAGCCTGCCGTCAGCCATTTTCCGAGGACTGATTTATCCATCGGCACATGCTCACGAAGCCATGTATGGCTGATTTGATCAAAGCAAGCTTTTATATCCCCTTCAAAGATCCACCGGGCTGCGTTGCGTTGTGCCAATATATTGAAACACTGTGCAATGGCGTCTGCCGCCGACCGTCCGGGCCGGAACCCGTAGGCGTTTGGGTCTGCCAGCATTTCTGCTACGGGCTCCAGTGCCAGCAAATGAAGTGCTTGCTGGGCTCGGTCAGCCATAACGGGAATACCGAGCGGTCGACGTTTGCCATTCTTTTTGGGGATATAGATGCGCCTCAATGGTTGGGTTTGATACCCTCGCCGTTGTAATGACTGCGCACCCTTGAGTTTCTGCGTGGGGGTTTTCCAGATTTAGCCATCCACACCGGGGGTGTTACGGCCGGTATTGCTCGTTACGCGCTGTACCGCCAGTAATTTGGCTGAGAACGCATGGGTCAGAAGCCATTGCAGGGCTTTCACCTTGCCCCAGCGTCTTTCCCGGGTTGCCTTCGCGATACGCATTTGCAGTCGCCGCACCTGCTGTTCAATGGCCCGCCAGTTGATGACATCCCAGTGAATAGCCTCGAAGGATGCACCAGTCACCGGTTTACCCGCTGTTGTCATTTGTTGGGGTACCGTCAGGATTCCTGCGTAAATGAGTAACATCCCCAATTTCGCTACATTTGAAACGTCACACCGTAGTCAATCGGCGCTACATCTCGCTCCCGTAGCTCATACATACCAAAACGATTTGTGTGATGTGTTCTGTATGGGCTGAACGCGGCAGCTAATTCAGGTGTTAACTTCATACCTTCAGCTTCCAATTCTTTGAATGCCTGTGTCATTGTGTGGCAGTTGTGGAAGATCATTAAGTTGGCAATCAGATGATTGTATTTGATTATTTTCAACTGATCTTCACGTACATTTTCCTCAATCTTATCCGACCCGAAATAAACCCACTGTGAAAAATTATTAAAACCCTCACACTTGTTTTGTGCCGCCTGGATGACTTGCCGTAACGCATCGTCACTAATATATTCCAGTAGAAACATTGTGCGGACAACACGCCCCAACTCACGAAAAGCGAAGTACAGCTTGTTTTTCCGGCTAGCAGTACCGAGTTTACGTAGGATGGTTGATGGTGAAATACGACCGGCGCGAATGGATTGTGCCACTTGAAACATGTCAGGTAGATGGCAGGCAATCACGTCCCAATCTATTGCATCTTTGGTAAACAGGTCATCGATGTGTTGATACACTTCGTCGGTTGTTGGACGGAACCATTTCAAATCTTTCCAGTTGCGAATACGTGGCATTACTTTGATGCCTAGCAAAAATGCTAAGCCATACACGGGCGCGCTTTGCGCCTGAGTGTCGCCATGCACCGTATCGGGCTGGATATCAGACTTGTTCTTGATTAATCCATCCAAGATATACACAGCTTCCCATACGCCGCAGGGAATAAAATGCGAGAACAGCGCGATATAGGTGTCGCTAACATGGTAGTAAGCAATGCCTCCATAACCACCGTAACGAATATGCTTTTCCGACAGCAGATTATTTTCATACAGGTTCCACTGTGTACCGTCTGCCGCAGCGCGTTTCGTATCTCCCCAATAACGCGGTAATTGAAATTGATTGTATCCATTGATCGTAGAACAAATAGCAGCCTCTAGTTTTTCAGTCGTGATCTGACGCTGATCGACGAATGACACCTGACGCGCACTGACGTCGGCAATATTTTTGGCGATTTGCGTCGGCCCCAAGCCAGTACCATAGGCAAATACTGTTAAAATTTTACGTCGATCTTCGTCTTGTAACTTTCCTTGATGCCCACTCAACGGGCCAAAATGTTTACCCCACCCAATCCATTGCATGGTATCGGTCAGTACATCCAGAAGTGAAAGGCCCAAGTTATCGAGCTTACGTCGTAATGCGTCGTCGAACTGCTTAAATCCAGGTGGTTTTTCTTTTTTATCTTGGCGACTCAACTTTGGTCTGCCATCAATGATCTTGAAATAAGGATTATCCAGGTAGGATTTGTCCGTTTGCTGCGCCACCCCTGTCAACATGGCGCGAATATGCTTGATAAATTCAACACTCTCGACCGGCAAGCCCACTTTTTCGCCGTAGTCGGAGCGTGTATGTTCACATTCGTTCATGGGCACCAGTTCGTCCCTGTAGTCTGAATAGGCATCGCTACCCAGCACGCAGAGGTCACCGGACTTCAATTCCCGAACCATTTGCAAACATACACATGCTTCGAATTGACGGTGGTTGATTCGGGTTAGAGCAATATCGCGCTTGGCTTCTCCTGTTACCAGTTTCCACCATTTCTCAGGGATCCAGACTAGATCGTCTGAAGTTAATACTGTTTCGCCTTTGCCCTTGAGTGTCATCCACTCGTTTTGTCGTTGACTGTTTTCCAGCATAAAATCTAGTGATCGCTCAAAACTAACATCCTGACTGGTAGATTTGAGCGTTAACTTCCTCAAAATCCGCAGCATCTCTGATCGTCGTGGTTTGAAGAATTTCAAAATAAAACGACACTCGTTTTTACCACCATATTCTACATGCAAGCGAGAGAACTCGCATAAATCTGGGCGTGCCGTGACAGTTTGGCGTACTCCCTTTAACTGTTCGTCTGCTGACTGACTCGATTTTAAGAGTGCCTCCAGCGCCGCGAAACGGCGCAAGATTTCATCTGTTTTTTCTTGATTGTCTGCCAGATATTTTTCCAGAGCTTCTTCTGCGCTCCGTAAAGTTCGGCCCATCTGCTTGCAAAAGATATTACAGAGATCATCGGTCACAATTGCCAAGCGTTGTCGAATCAAAGCTAAAGTAACTGAGTAGCGTTTGGGCGCGGCCATATCGACCATGCTGGCGGCATCAAGGCTGTTACCTTCAAGTGCCCATTGTTTAATTTTGACGACGGGTAAGGGTTTTAGCAGATGAGTATGATAGGCCAACTCGGTTAGTTGGTCATAACGCTCAAGTAAAATACGCATGCCATTTACTGTCGGCTTGGCAGTATCCTGCTTAACATCGTTCCAAGGACTTACGCGTCGGGGATCGTCACCAACGATAAATAGCTTGTCGAGAAATAGTCGACCTGTATCGCCAAGCGCATCATGAATAGACATATGTAGCGCCAGATTAGCGGCAACACGTTCAGCACGTGCTCCGCGTACCAAAGTGTCAAACGCCGGTAATTCGTAACGATGGCGTACCAACGTTTCAATGCCGATATTGATAATGTCGATGACATCTTCCCTGATCAATGCCGCTTCAGCAAAAGTTTGCCGCATCAAAACTTTACCATCATCTCCGAATGGCTTGACCTCAAGAAATTGTCGCACCACCGATAAGTGCTTACGTCTGGCTTGCGAAATGTCATACTGCTGTAAATTTTCTCGATCATAGGTTTCGCCGATACTGATGGCAACATGTTCGACAATGGCATTGGGTACTTGCTCTGAAGTGACGAAATAGCCCAACCGTTGGTAGGTTTTTAACAGCAAAGCAAATCCTAAGCGCGTGGTACTTGAACGAGTTGTACTGTCGCAACAGCCTCGTTCAGCATCAGTCACCGTGTAAAAATGCTCCAATTCTGTTTGGGCCAGTCGGCTTTTGAATCGGGGATAAGCTGTATCATTTGGTTGCAATTTGGAAAACCAAAACGGAATATGGCACAAGAAAAACGACGGTTTTCTTGTGCTCCCGGATTTGCTTAATTCATCACTGTTTTTCAGCAAGAAAACTTATTGCGGAAATCAACGCAAGGTTATAACCCCATTAGCTATTCTTTTCTGATGGTAAGGCGTCGGGACAACACTTAATACCATGCCCTTATTCTTCTTTAGGTGAAGACAGGATAGTGGCGTAATCCATCGCGCCATGAAGCACATGGACCACCACCACCTGTTCGGCCTCGACCCGATAGAAAATCAGATAGTTTTCGTGTACACGACGCCGGATACCGTGGCATTCGTAGCGTTGCACCAGTGGGAATGCCTGATGCATGTCTGCTAGGCTCATGCACTTGTCGCGCAGTTCCATGATAAAAGAAAGCGCCCGGCGCGGATTGTCCCGGGCGATGTAATCAGCGATGTGTTCAAGGTCGTCTTCTGCTTCGGATGTTAGCTGGACAATCATGACGATTTATCTGCCATCGCCCCGTATTTCGCGGCAAGTCGGTTAAACACGCCCTCCGCTGGTTTGGTGTGCCCTGTGTCGGCGTCAGCCAGACCGCGAGCAATCGATACATCGAGCGCCGCGAGGTGAGTTTCTCTGTCCTGAATCAGCCGAACACCTTCGCGTAGCACTTCGCTTTTTGAACCGTAACGGCCAGACGCGATCAGTTGCGTCACATAGCCCTCAAGCTGTTTTCCCAAGTCTGCACTAATCATACTTTTGCCCTCCGCTGAATGATGAAACTTAGAATAGCTGTTTTAATAACTATTATCAAATTAGCTATATTGCCCGTCCCAGCTAGCCAAGGGACATAACAAACTCATTTTGTAAGTTACCTTTTAGGTTATTGGTTCAATCTAATAGCGAACCAGCCAGATTTCTTGCGGCAGTGCTTTGAGGCTTTAGTGGTATAGATGGGTATTTTCATCCAAGCAGATCACCCAATAACATTCATCAAGATCATCTAATACCATCCAACGAGATCACCTAATAACATCGATGGAGATCACTTTTGTGTTCCAATGTTATTGGGTGAGCTCCATTAATGGGATTTTCTCCCTGCTCATAGGTTGTCTTTCACCTATCCTGAGGCTATTTCAACTGACCTCCAGGATGACTATGCCAACGCCGACTATCACTATGAGAAAACTGAAAGAGATACTCCGCCTGAAATACGGTGCTGAACTTACTCACCGGCAGATTGCACGAAGCCTGGCTATTTCGCCTTCCGTCGTCTCACGCTATGCCAACCGCGCTGCTCAGCTGGGGATCACCCAGTGGCCGTTACCTGCGCACTGGAATGACGCCACGCTCAAGCGTGAGTTTTTAAAAACGAAAGTCCAGCTCAGGAAGTACACGTTGCCGGACTGGGCAGAGGTGCATAAAGCGCTGTCGGCCAAAACCGTCACCCTGCAACTCCTGTGGGAAGAGTATGCCGAACGCCATCCGGGCGGGCATTACAGCTATAACCACTATTGCCGACTGTATAAAGCCTGGACAAAAACCCTATCGCTCTCTATGCGTCAGGTGCATAAAGCTGGGGAAAAGTTATTCATTGATTATTGCGGCCCTACGCTGCCCGTTATCAACCCTGACACTGGCGAATATCGTCAGGCCCAGGTCTTTGTCGCCACACTCGGGGCGTCCAGTTACACCTATGCGGAAGCCACCTGGAGCCAGACGTTGGAAGACTGGGTCATGAGCCACGTTCGCTGCTTTGATTACCTCGGGGGGACACCTGTTATGGTTGTCCCTGACAATCTGAAGAGCAGTACTTCCCGGGCTTGCCGTTATGATCCGGATATCAATCCGACTTACCAGCAGATGCTGGCTCACTATCAGGTTGCGGTGATACCGGCCAGACCGGCCAAACCCAAAGACAAAGCAAAAGTGGAGTCGGCGGTTCAGGTGGTTGAGCGTTGGATCATGGGCAAACTTCGCTATGAGACGTTCTTCACGCTTCAGGCACTGAACCAGCGCATCACCGAACTGCTTGAAAACCTGAACCAAAAGCCGATGCAAAAACGCAAAGACTCCCGCAAGGCATTGTTCGAGCAACTGGATAAACCTGCGCTAAATCCTTTACCCCAACAATCGTATCAGTACACGCAGGTGAAAAAAGTCCGGGTACATGTTGATTATCATATTGATATCGATAGACATTATTACTCTGTCCCCTATCAGCTGATGCGGGAACACCTGGAAGCGCATATCAGCAACGAATTGGTCACTTTGTATCATCATGGCGAGGTCGTCGCCATCCATCCCCGGCAACGCCACTCTGGTTACAGCACCCAGGAAAAACATATGCCAGCGGCCCACCGCCATCAGGGGAAATGGACGCCAGAAAGCCTGATTGAATGGGCTTCCATGGCAGGAGAGCACGTCAAAGCCTATGTGACCCATATTCTGGAGACCCGCTCCCATCCGGAGCAAGGATATCGTTATGTGCTTGGCGTGATAGGATTATACAAACGTTATGGCTATGCCCGTCTCGACAAGGCCTGCCAGCGTGCGCAGGCCACGGGAATTTATCGGCTGAAAGGACTCAAATCCATTCTCGAAAAAGGACTGGATAAACACGCCATTGTGCCAACACCGGCCTCGGATCCCCTTGCTGAACTTGACCACGATAATGTGCGTGGCAGCCATTATTACCACTGATAAAGGAAATGCCTGATGAATACCCTTTATGAACATCTCACTTGTCTTAGGCTCTCCGGTTTTCGTGATGCCCTGCGCCAGCAAGTTTCGTTGCCTTCTTCGTATAACGAACTGGGCTTCGAAGAACGTCTATTGTTGCTTGTTGAGGAGGAACTGACTCACCGTGAAAACCAGAAAGCCGACAGGCTCATCAAGCAGGCGCACTTC
>NZ_JBHFKV010000081.1:0-12489 GCF_042879355.1 Photorhabdus sp. RM71S
GTAAAAAAATGACAGCGTAAAATAGCCATCATTTAATACGTGGCGTTAGCGAGAACAATAGACCGCGTCCAGCTGAGTAGGATGGAGTGGAGACAAGTAACAGAGAATTTCGCTCTCTAAATATTATGACCACAAGATCACGATATTTGTCATATAAACATGAAAAATGTGATAAATATCACATAAAACAGCTAATTAATCGATATCAATGTCTGGAACGAATAAAAATCGCCGTCAATTTTCACCCGATGCGCAGGAAATATAACACCCCAAAAGCATCAAGATATTAATCCGATATATTTGGCTGGCGATAAATAAGCTTGCATATAGGGTAGTACACGCATTTTTTTCATTTCAGGTCATTGTTGTAACGAAAACACTTTCATGCACTCTTCCACATAGCTAAGTCACTGCCACATTTTACTGCCCTTAAAACACCAGTCCGCACCGATTTTGGGGTTAAGGTCAATATCCACTTCGCCTTCGTAAAAAACGTTTTTTTGAGAGTGATGAGTTTAATAATTTGACATCCTCCCCGCCCTGATGAAGGACGAGGATTCCTGCCACGTTGAGACCGGAGCCTGAATCATTGCGGTGGATTCCTGCTTCAACGGTGCAAACGCTGCATTTTTCGTTTCAGCTTCTGCCAGTTGCTGCTGAATCTGACCAATGACGACTCTACGGCAAAAAATAGCAAATAAAATAACCCAATGGGATAGGCAGTAACTTGCTGAATAAGATAGGATCTTGACCTGATAAATATTAAATTAACCTTATCAATCTATTACCAATAAGAAGGCATTATGTGGTTTTCCAGATTTAAACTGGCTTTTATCGCACTTTTACTTCCCTGGTTGCTAACGGTAGCAACGCAAATGGCGGGAAGAATCTATCTTCTCTTAACTTATGGCAATTATCAGCTCTTCATTGACTCTACTCAAGACGTGGAACGAATGTTCTGGATCGGCGGACTGTTTGATATTCGTATTGCCAGCCTACTGTTTGTACCCTGTCTGTTGATTGCTAGCTTATTTGCCATTAATAAAAACAGCTTCAACATATGGCAACATGCCTATCCGTGGTTGGCAACAACACTCAATACCGTAGTCGGGGCTTTGACGGTAAGTAATGTTTACTACTATGCCACTTATGAACGGTCGTTCGATATTTTCATCTTCGGCTTAGTGGAAGATGATACTCAAGCCGTACTGCACACCCTATGGAACGACTATCCGGTTATCGAAGGTTTGCTCTGTTTAGCTCTGTATGCAGTGACTGTTTTCTGGCTCTGTCTGCTCTGGCAACGCTACCTTATCTCACGCACAGAGCGCAAAACCAGTCTGCCGGTTTCTACTATCGCGACGCTGGCTATTTTAACTGTCTGTTTCGTTGGCATGCGTGGCTCCATAGGTACCTTTCCACTACGTCAGTCCAATACACAAGTTTCAGAAGTCAAAATGCTTAATATGCTGACACCTAATGGTCCAATGGCACTGAATTGGGCGTTTAATGATCATTACAAAAACAGCTACTTCCCAGAAGCAACAGATGCACAAGGTAGCTGGTTATTAAACCATTTTCTGGAGAAGCCAACCCCTGCCAATCTGTCACCGTTTATGGCTAAAACCGCCGATAATCCCACTGCTCAAAAAAATCCGCCTCACGTAATATTTAACGTCATGGAGAGTATGGGTTATCACCTACAAAGCTTGGACCGCCCAGACCTTGATGTTTTTGGCGCTCTACGCCAGCACTGGCAAAACGACTGGCGTTTTGAACGTTTCGTTTCCGAAGGAGATGGCACTATTGACAGTTTAAGCCGTTTCTTGATCCGCAGCCCAAACAGCGCAGTCAGTCAATCCACAGCGCAGGATCTCGATTTCACCAGCAATATGTTCAAACCCTATCTGGCGAATGGTTACAAAATCATCTTCGTCACATCCGGTAACGGAGCATGGCGTAATTTGAATCAGTTCTTGCCAAACTTGGGCGTTAGTGAATTTATCGATCAGAATGGGCTGAAAAAACGCTATCCAGAAGCCCAATTTGGTACTTGGGGCGTGCCTGATGAGTTCATGTTCCGTTATATTAAAGATCGCCTGATTCAGGCAGAAAAGAACGGGGAACATGTTCTGATTATGTCATTGTCTACTACCCATCACCCACCGTATAAATCGCCGGCAGGTTATCAGAAAACCGACATCAAGCTGAGTGATATCGAGAAACAACGTTTAAGTCATTTGGCTAGTGGTAATGAGTTACAAGAGGTTTTTCATACCCTGCGTTACGCCAACGATCAATTAGGACAATTTATTAGTTGGGTAAAATCTCAGTCATTGGCTTCCCATACCATTATTGCGGCAACCGGTGACCATAATATTCGAGGTATCAGTTATCCAGATGCTCATGAATTGGCAATCGGCCACGGTGTACCGTTTTATCTCTACGTGCCGCCCGCTTATCGCCAAAACGCAATCTTTGATGCTACCAGAGTCGGCAGTCATAAAGACATTTGGCCAACGCTCTACCATTTGAGCTTGTCACATACAGCTTACTACCGTACCGGCTGTAATTTGTTGGCTGAACATCTGGACCCTATCTGGTGTCAAGGATATAACCCGGAAGTCACTATTACACCGCAAGGAGCTTATGTCATGATAGGCAAAGGTGAATTTCGACCATGGGCAAATCAAACAGGATTATTACTCGGTGAACCCCAGCCAATGACAGCAGACCAAACCAAACAGTTCCAACGTTGGCAGGTATTTACCGATCTCCTGTCATGGCAATTAAACCGTCAAGTTCACCACCAGCAATAATTGATACTTCTACGAATCCCTTTAATCTCAATCTATTAAAGGGATTTATACCCGTCCTCTTTCAAGTTGCCTCTTTGTTGGCTGCACTCACTCACCCCGGTCACATCGTTCTCTATGCTCCCGGGGATTCGCTCCCTTGCCGTCGCGATGCATCTTGAAATCCATAGGGTATATACTGGTGAATATTGCGATTAGCCTTTAACTCCCCCGGCGGTCAAACCGCTAACCAACCAGCGCTGAGCAACCAGGAAGACAATGGTTATAGGTAGCGCAGAAAGCACAGCGGCGGCGGCAAAATCTCCCCAAAGATAGTTCTGTGGGTTAAGGTACTGCTGCATGCCCACCGCCAAAGTGTAATTGTTCACATCTCTCAGAAGCAGTGAGGCAACAGGCACTTCCGTAATCACACCGATGAAGGAAAGAATGAACACTACCGCCAGAATCGGTACCGAAAGCGGTAGCAGCACCATACGGAAAGCTTGCCACGGTGTCGCTCCATCAAGCGCAGCAGCCTCTTCCAGAGAGCCGTCAATGGTTTCAAAATAACCTTTAATCGTCCAGACATGCAACGCAATGCCCCCCAGATAAGCAAAAATCACACCTCCGTGGGTATTAAGGCCGATAAACGGTACATATTCCCCCAAACGATCAAACAAGGCATATAGCGCCACCAAGAAAAGTACAGCCGGGAACATCTGAAAAATAAGCATGCCTTTCAGTAAGGTACTTTTACCGCGAAAACGCATACGGGCAAAAGCATAAGCACAGGTAGTTGATAATGTAACGATACCTACAGCGGTAATAAAGGCAACCTTAACAGAGTTCCAGAGCCATAGCATAACCGGGAAAGGTGGCGGTGTAACACGGCCATCTGGTGATACCACACTGTAGCCAAGTGCCAGTTTCCAATGCTCCCAGGAGATACTTTCCGGGATCAAACTCCCTGTCGCAAAGTTCCCCGGCCGCAGGGAGATAGTAATCACCATCAACAGCGGGAATACGATCATGGCAATAAAGGTTAACATCAACAAATGCGTCGCCAATACACGCCATTTCTGTGATTTGGGTCGAACCATCGCCATTGCATTCCCTCCTTAGTCAAATTTAATACGGGTAGCTTTCAGGTTAATAATCGCCAGCGCACCCACCAGCAAAAAGATCACGGTGGCAATCGCCGCAGCCAAACCAAAATCCTGACCACTACCACCATCGAAAGCAATACGGTAGGTATAGTTCACCAATAAATCGGTATAGCCTGCTGGTGTCGTGGTGCCAATGCGATCCGGCCTGCCAAGAGTTAGCAACTGGATCAGAACAAAGTTGTTAAAGTTAAAGGCAAAACTGGCGATCATCAGCGGCGTCAGCGGTTTAATCAGCAATGGGAAGGTAATCTTGAAAAAATTCTGCAACGGCCCAGCCCCATCCATTGCCGACGCTTCATACAAATCGTCTGGTATTGCTTTTAACAATCCCATGCAGAGGATCATCATGTAGGGATACCCAAGCCAGGTATTCACGATAATCAGCATGGTTCGGGCCATCGTCGGATCGGCAAACCAAGCAGGTTTAATACCAAACAAACCGTTAAGCAACAGATTGATCTCGCCGAAACTCTGATTAAACAATCCCTTAAAAATCAAAATGGAAATAAACGATGGCACTGCATAAGGCAGAATCAGCAGCATGCGATAAACACCACGGCCTTTCAGCGCTTCCCACTGCACAATGCAAGCCAGAACCATGCCAACAGCTACAGTCAGCACCACAGTGAATAGAGAAAAGACAACCGTCCAAACGAAAATAGCAAGGAACGGTTTCTGAATACCTTCATCCTGTATCACCCGCAGAAAATTTTTCCAGCCGATGGCAACAGTAAATCCTGGCGTCAGAGTCTCATTGCCCCATTTTCCCTCAGCATTAATCGACTGATAGAAACCAGTATCCGTATTGGGACGATAAAGCGTACCTGTTTGATTGTCGGTAAGGGTCTTACCATCTTCCCCAAGAGAGTATAGAGGATTCACACCAGCGAATTGACGTAGTGAACTCATTCTCAACCGGCTACCATCCGGTAGAACAGCAACCAACTGGTTCAGCGCCTGCCGATTCTGGGTGATAATGCGCAATGTCGCGGCTTCACCGTTCTGAATATTGTCCTGCTCATGCAAATGTAAAGCAGTCTCTTTTGTTACTGACAGAGAAAATGGCTCGGACACCAGTTGTTTAGTCTGGCCCGGTGCGCTCAACGCCAAAACCCACAAGTCCGATTTTGGGTAGAGCTTAAAAGTAAATGTTTGCCCTGATTGATACTGACGGCTCATCAGGACCGATTGTGCACGTTCAAAAGTCAGTTGATTGGTACTGCTATAGTTGGTAAAGGCGATGGCGATGGTGCAAATAAGCGGAAACAGTACAAACAATCCCATTCCGGCTATACCCGGATAGACATAGCGCCAGGCATAAGTATTGCGGTTGGCAAAAACGTAAATCCCCATTCCTAACAATACCAGTGTCAGTATTGCGAATAGATACTCTCCCTGTGAGTACATCAATACCACCAGATAACCGGTAAAGAGTATACACAGGCTCACTGCAAACCATTTCAGAGCAGAATGCTGCCACCATGATGTTTTTTCGAGCGTCGCTGACATAATGCTCTTCCTTTTTACTACGACGTAACAGCTTTGCGGATAGCTTAATCAATCTTCCTGCAAACAGGCATCCTTACTGGTTGCAGGAAAGAGGCACCCTTCTCGGGAGAAGAGCGCCCACAGGTCACTTGGTTATACGGGCTTCTGCATCACTGAGCGCAGCCTCAACGGTCTGACGGCCGGTCAACGCATTAACCACAGCGCTGCGCATGGCATACCAAAAACTGCTCATTTGTGAGACATTCGGCATGATTTCGCCTCTTTGAGCATTTTCCATCGTGGCAGCAATACGTGGGTCCTTGGCTAGAATATCCTGATAAGATTTCAGCGCCACAGCTCCCAACGGTTTATCCTTATTCACCATCTCAAGACCTTCGTTGGTCAGCAAATAGTTTTCCAGAAACTCCTTCGCTAGCTCTTTATTCGGGCTGGCGGCATTAATACCTGCCGTCAGTATGCCGACAAACGGTTTAGACGGATGACCTTTAAAGGTTGGCAACAACGCCACGCCGTAATTTATGTTATTTTTGTCGATGTTGGACCACGTCCACGGACCGTTGATGGTCATCGCCGTTTCACCTTTGTTGAACGCGGCTTCGGCGATGGAATAGTCAGCATCTGCGTTCAGATGCTTATTTTTCACCAAATCTATAATGAAATTCAGCCCTGCCTTGGAACCTGCATTATTCACTCCGGCATTTTTCACATCGTATGCGCCATTTTCCAACTTGAAAGCATATCCTCCGTCCGCGGCAATCAACGGCCAGGTGAAATAAGGCTCTTGCAGATTAAACATAATGGCGCTTTTGCCTTTGCTCTTCAGTTCCTTATCCAGTGCCGGGATCTCTTCCCAAGTCTTTGGCGGGGTCTTCACCAAGTCTTTATTGTAGATAAGAGAGAGAGCTTCAACGGCGATAGGATAACCGACCAGTTTACCGTCGTAGCGCACCGCATCCCAAGTAAATGGAAATAACTTGTCCTTGAAGTTCTGATCCGGCGTGATTTCCGCCACCAAACCAGACTGGGCGTAGCCGCCAAAGCGGTCATGGGCCCAGAAAATAATATCCGGCCCATCGCCGGTTGCTGCAACTTGTGGATACTTCTCTTCAAACTTGTTTGGATGCTCAACAGTCACATTGACACCCGTATCTTTTTCAAATTTCTTACCAACTTGCGCCAGGCCATTATAGCCTTTATCGCCGTTGATCCAGATAACTAGCTTACCTTCTTCAATTTTTGCGAAAGCAGAAGCAGAAAGCGCCAGTGAGGCTAAAACAGAAAGCGCCAGGGTACGGGCGCCTACTTTTAAGGTTGTTTTTATCATCATTCCGTCCTTATAGTTTAAGTAGGTTCAGAGTGAACTGTTTTGTTACATTGGCGGAGAGTGCTGATCTAGTGTGCAATTAACAATGGAAAGACTCATCCTCCCCTACTCTACTCCCTGCCCGGAATGGGTGTGATCTCTATTACAAAAACAGAAGAAGCGTGCCGTTGACCACAAAAAGGGGCATCTTTTTTTGCGATAAATATCACAATTTATCCAGTAGCTCATACCTAACCAGCTCAACAACGCTTATTTCATCCTCCTAGCTCCTCCCCCATAAAAAACTTGGGTATGGAGGATTTACTCACCCGCCATCTTAAACACACTCTGGTTTATCATTTTTCACCGCGAATTGCGGTGATAAGTCCGGGGGAACACATGTCGAGCGTCACATTACATAATGTATCGAAGGCTTATGGTGAAACTATTATTTCCAAGAACATCAACCTTGAGATACAAGAAGGCGAATTCATCGTTTTTGTCGGTCCATCAGGTTGTGGAAAATCGACAATATTAAGGATGATTGCGGGTCTGGAAGATGTGACTTCCGGTGATTTGCTGATCAATAACATCAGAATGAACGATGTGCCTCCCGCCAAACGCGGCGTTGGGATGGTTTTTCAGTCTTATGCACTGTATCCCCACCTGTCTGTTGCAGACAATATGTCATTCGGCATGAAGCTAGCTGGCGCCAAAAAAAGTGATATTCAGCAACGGGTAAAACAAATTGCCGAGATGCTCCAACTCGCTCACCTGCTTGATCGCCGCCCTAAAGCCCTATCAGGTGGGCAACGTCAACGCGTTGCTATTGGCCGTACTCTGGTCGCTGAACCCAGTGTTTTTCTGTTAGACGAACCTCTTTCCAACCTGGACGCCGCGCTGCGGGTCCAAATGCGCATTGAAATCTCACGCCTGCACAAACGATTGCAACGTACGATGATTTATGTCACCCACGATCAAGTTGAAGCGATGACGCTGGCCGACAGAATCGTGGTACTGGATGGTGGAGATGTTGCCCAGATAGGCAAACCTCTTGAACTTTACCATTACCCGGTTAATCGCTTTGTCGCCAGCTTTATTGGTTCACCCAAAATGAATTTCCTGCCAGTTAAAGTCACGGCTACTGCTATTGATCAGGTACAGATTACTCTGCCCAACCAACAGCAAATCTGGCTGCCCGTAGAAAGCAAGGGGGTAAAAGTAGGCAGTAATGTCTCTCTAGGGATACGTCCTGAACACCTCCTGCCAAGTGATATCGCTGATGTCACGTTGGAAGGCATAGTGCAGGTTGTCGAGCAGTTAGGCAATGAAACCCAGGTTCACATTGAAATCCCGGCCATTCATCAAAATCTAGTTTACCGCCAACCTGATGTTGTGCTGGTGGAAGAAGGGTCCACCTTCACCATCGGGCTACCCCCTCACCGCTGCCATTTATTCCGGGAAGACGGAACGGCATGCCAACGTCTGCATGAAGAACCCGGTGTTTAAGCCTGAGCTAATCAAAAAACGACAGGAGAATAATTGATGAAATCAATGCGTATATTACCTATCTCACTAACCATTATGGCCGGATTACTGTCTATTCAAGCGTCAGCCGTAGAATTCCACGGCTACGCCCGTTCTGGCATTGGTTGGACCGGTAGCGGCGGTGAGCAACAGTGTTTCCAAAGCACCGGCGCACAGAGCAAATACCGTTTAGGTAATGAATGTGAAACCTATGCTGAGCTTAAGCTAGGCCAAGAGCTATGGAAGGATGGCAATAAGAGTTTCTACTTCGATACCAATGTGGCTTATTCTGTGGCGCAACAAAGTGACTGGGAATCCACCGACCCTGCGTTCCGTGAGGTGAATGTTCAAGCGAAGAACGTCATCGACTGGTTACCCGGTTCAACATTGTGGGCAGGTAAACGCTTCTACCAGCGCCATGACGTGCATATGATTGACTTCTACTACTGGGATATCTCTGGTCCGGGGGCGGGCTTGCAAGATATTGATCTCGGCTTTAGTAAGCTCTCTCTGGCCGTCACCCGTAACACTGAATCTGGTGGCTCTTATGGCTGGATTGCTGGTCAGCGCAAAGAAATTCCCACCTCCAATGATGTCTACGATATACGTCTATCCGGCTTGGAGGTTAACCCAGGCGGTAATCTGGAACTTGGTTTTGACTATGGGCGTGCCAATGCACGAGACCACTACCGCCTTGACCGTCATGCTTCCAAAGATGGTTTCATGTTTACCGCCGAGCATACACAGAGCATGTTAGGAGGCTTCAATAAATTTGTCGTACAATACGCCACCGATTCCATGACCTCCTACAACAGTGGTCATTCCGAAGGCGCCAGCGTAAACAATGACGGTTATATGTTACGTATTCTGAATCATGGCGCGATTAATCTCGCAGAAAAATGGGATCTGATGTACGTAGCGATGTATCAGGATACTGACCGTGACAATAACAACGGCAGCACATGGTATACGGTTGGTGTACGTCCAATGTACAAATGGACACCGACGATGAGCACCCTGCTGGACATTGGCTATGATAACGTCAAATCCCAACGTACTCATGACACCAATGATCAGTACAAAATCACTCTAGCCCAACAATGGCAGGCAGGTGACAGCATTTGGTCGCGTCCGGCTATTCGCCTGTTCGTCACTTATGCAAAATGGGATGAAAAATGGGGTAATGCGAACAAAAAAGACGGTTACATTGATGGAATGGCCTACCGTGATACCGCAACGCATAAATTCAGCCGTGGTGACGATGATGAATTTACCTTTGGTGCACAATTCGAAGCTTGGTGGTAATACAGTTATACCCTATGGATTTCAAGAGGCATCGCGACGGCAAGGGAACGAATCCCCGGGAGCATAGCGAATGATGTGACCGGGGTGAGTGAGTGCAGCCAACAAAGAGGCAACTTGAAAGATAACGGGTATATAACGATTTGACCTCAGATCAATCAGATTATTTGTAATGGTTAACGCCTTTTGGACTGATATGCCTCTTGACCGTGGGTATCAGTCTCTTTTTTTCAACCGAACAAGGGTAAGAGATGAAAACCAAACTGCTCTCATTTTGTCTTAGTGCTTTACTCTGTAGCGCAGCTCCTCTGATAAGCTATGCAACACCTATCACTACAACAACTCAAGCAACCACGACACAGGACACTATTGCCCCTTCCCTCTCAACAACAGCATTGCAAAAACTGAGCTGGCAACCGATTAATACCAGCGATACACAGACCATTATCCTCAATACTACATCCCAACATCTTAATGAGGGAGATATTCAAGGGCCGATAGCGGCATTCGCGCTGCCGGCAAACCGAGGCTCTCTGGATATTACCCTGAGTAGCTTAGTACAAGATAAACAAGTTTACGTACCAAATGTTTTGGTACTGGATCAAGGGTTACGCCCCGCGGCATTTTACCCGAGCAGTTATTTCCCCTATGAACGTCCGGGTGTCATGTCCACCGATCGGCTGGAAGGCAAGCTAAAACTGACACCAGCACTAGGACAACAACAAATTTATATACTGGTCTACACCACCCGTACCGATTTGCAGAGATCCACACAAATGGTTGATCCCGCCAAAGCTTACGCTCAAGGCGTCGGTAATGCCGTTCCCGAGATTCCCGATCCCGTTGCCCGCCATACGTCAACAGGCACGTTGAAGTTGAAAGTAAAATCAGAACAAAACGCTGGCAACATCACGATTGGTCAAGTTTTTTCAAGTCCGGCACAAGAACCAATCATTGTCGGGCCAACACAAACCACCGTAACACCACCTACTCCGCAAAAAGTCAAACCGGTCCTGAGTGATACAGAGCGTTATTTTAGTGATGCCATTAAAAAGGAAATTAATAACGGCAATATCGATAAGGCACTAAAATTGCTGGATGAAGCGGAACGCCTTGGGTCTGCAACTGCACGAGAAACGTTTATCAACAGTATCAAAAACAAAGGGTAAACAAATGCTCTCCGAAAAGGGGGGCATCAAGTTTCACTTTCATCACATTTTCTGGCCGGGGATACTTATGGCTGGAGGGATAAAGCCTTACTGACTATCCCAATAGGACTATTTTATTTGCCATTTTGAACCTGGGCAGTGCTCAAAATCCTCACGTACAGCGTGTACGCTCCGGTTTTTCCGCGCAGTCCGTGTTCAAACTGCCTGCAACAATTACGCCTATTAGGATAGGCATTTAGTGATTCTTAACAGGAAATTATCTTCGTAAAGAAAGGCAATAGAATTTTTTATTGCTTGATGATCCCTTATTTTACATTCATCAATAATGAGTTGTAATTTTTTAGATAATTCAAGAATATTACCTGATTTATAAAGCTCACCATTAAAATCATTGATAATATCACTCGGGCCACATTGACAATCTGAGCTTATACAATAGATACCATAAGATATTGCTTCCGCTAATACCATACCAAAACCTTCATATTTTGATGTTAAAATAAAAGCTGATATTTCTTTTATATTATCCATCACAAATTCCCAAGGCTGATCTTGCCAACCATGCCAAATAATATTGTTATTTATATTGAGTTGTGAAGATAATTCTTTCAAATAACCCTCATCTTCACCAGAACCTACTATATGTAACTCCCAATGACCATGCAATTGTGAAAGAGCTAAAAGTAGTTCAGTTAAATTTTTTGACTTATAGGCAAGAATTCTTCCAACATATAAGAATCTGACTATGTGTTTTGGTTGAGGAATTATAAAGGGATTCATCTTGATAGGATTGAAAATAAGATGAAGCTTCTCTGTTTTTATTCCAAAGGATAACATTTGATCTCTTAAACCAGAACTGATGACAAGGTGCTCGTCGGCACAGCATAAATCTTTAATTTTCTGTGGGGTAGGATTTCTAATGGAAGTATGCAGCCAAGAATAAGTTTTTACCGGGAAATTAATCTTTTCACAAGAAAGTCGAGCAATATTACAAGATGTTGTGTCTAAACTTATTAGAATCTCGGGGTGAAATGTTTCTAATATCAAGGACAGTTCGCATGCTATATCCTGGCGAGATTCGTCATTGCTTGACGCTAAGGAGATACATTGAGCATTAGATAACCAATCACGATTTTCAATTCTATTTGTCTTATTTAGAGATATGAAAATGAAATCAATTTCAATGTTGGAGCGGCCAATCAAATCTATTAAATTTGAACATGCCGTTTCTACTCCACCATATCCATTCAAGAAAAGATCATGGTATATTATGAATATTTTTTTCATTACAAATCCTTTATTTAATTAACCAAAAACGCTCTTGCGCCTTTATTTCATTAATAGTTTGATGATATTTTTCCAATGAAATTAAAATATTTGATTTATTATCAAACAGAGGTTCTAATTGAGATTCATAAAATAAAATGTTTTGCACTTTTTCTTTCAAATCAATATCCACCAATATAGCATGCTTATCAAATTTATTATTTCTTAATAAAGCATTTTCCAAACTATCGGGGTTAATAACAGGGTATTCACCTAAAACATAGGGAAAATCTTCATAAAGTAATATTTTTAACTTATGTGAGCCTTTTATATTATTTACAAGGGCAGATTCGACTAATAAGTGCAATTTTTCAGAAGGGCGGTCAGTTGCTATAGTAGGCATCTTTCTCGCCAAAGGAAAATGCACTATGGCCTATACACAACTGACCGAA
>NZ_JBHFKV010000082.1:0-11522 GCF_042879355.1 Photorhabdus sp. RM71S
GCCGTTCATGTCATCAATTATCAGTCTTCGCAAAACCAGTGGGATAACGTTTAAATTTATTCATAATGACGCAGGATCAGGCGTCAAATACCGTGTGCTGTGTCGTGATTACCCAAGCTATCCGGGCAAATTTATTCGCTAGTGCACAAGTCACTACATTGGCGTGTTTTCGTTCAAGCTGCTGTCTGACCCAGTCAGCCAGTTTTCCTGAATAATTATCCAATCGTTGCATAAATATTCGTGCACATTGCACCAGTAGTCTCCGCAAGTTCTTATTTCTTCGTTTACTGATACCCAGCAGGGTATTTTTTCCTCGCTATATTGCCTGGGAACTAATCCCGTTGAGGCGGCAAAATCACGACTTTTGGCATATTGTCGACCATCTTCCCAACGATGAAGAAAGTAAGCTAGCTGTGATTAAACCAACACCGGGGAGGGTCATAAAACGCTGGGCTGTGTCATCCGTGGTGATCGTGTGTTTTAGTTCAGATTCTAACTCGACTATTTGTTCAACAATATAGTGATAATGGGCGTGTAGTTGCATCAACAATCGGACCCGATAACTTGGGAGTTCGTGCTCTGCCAACACAAACGATAAGCGCTTATAATAGCGTCTCCCTTCGGTAGGCTAATCCCAAACTCGAGTAAAGAGCCATGTATCTGATTAGTCGTTTTGATCTTATCCCGGACAAGTGACTTCCTGACCCGATGTAATACACTCATTGCTTGTTGAGCTTCAGTTCTGGGCTGAACAAAACGCATTGAAGGACGTGATGCGGCTTCGCATATCGCTTCGGCATCAACAAAATCATTCTTGTTACTTTTAACGAAAGGTCGGACAAACCGAGGCAAATGAGTTTAGCCTCATGCCCCAAATTTTATAGTTGATTTTCAAAATCTGGTCGAGAGAAGAGTTTCGGAGCAAACCGGTGAAGCGATAAATCTTTCTATGTTCCATTAAGCAATATAGGCATGTTGGTTAACGGGTTATTTTCGATATCGGTTTTGAGCACCTTAATAACGCAGCTTTTTCTTAATTGGTATAAGTTAACGAGAGTTTTTTCCTAATTGCATACCTACTTGTACTTAAGCTGACGATGTAGTTCATATCAAGTTTGAGCCAGCATCGAATGATTAAACCTTAATTTCGCCTGGACATTTCTCCTAAGCTGGCTTAATGTCCCTGCTTCTGATTTTGATAAGTTTGGCAATTTCCAAGTTCTTATTCATTGTCATGGTGTGGTTCTTGCTGGTTGTGGTGGCCCATTGCTCTAAATCATTCGGTAATATATCAGCGGCGAAATCCTCCTAGTCACAAAAAATATGTCTTATATCTCCACTCTAAAGGATAAGATTTTACGATACACTAAATAAATTGGGATTACAGTTTCACAGCCAGACTAAATTTTAAAAAAATGTATCCTTATAGTGTATAAATATATCATAACACTACGTTTATTATTCTAAACTTTACTCATTCTATATTGCATTGAAATATGAAGAAAAAACGTCCTATTTTACAAGATGTTGCAGATCGTGTTGGTATAACTAAAATGACGGTAAGTCGTTTTTTGCGTAATCCTGATCAAGTTTCTGAGCAATTGCGAAAGAAAATAGCGGATGCTTTAGATGAGTTAGGTTATATCCCAAATAAAGTACCGGATATTCTCTCTAATTCCACTAGTCATGCTATTGGTATTTTATTGCCTTCTTTGACTAACCAAGTTTTTGCGGAGGTTATTCGTGGTATCGAATATGTGACGGATAGTTATGGTTATCAAACTATGTTGGCTCACTATGGCTATCGCTCAGAAAAAGAAGAAGAGCGTTTGATTTCTTTACTTTCCTATAATATTGATGGTTTGATTCTTTCAGAACGTACTCATACTCCACGAACTTTAAAGATGTTGGGAACGGCTGGTATCCCTGTCGTTGAACTGATGGATTGTGTTTCTCCTTGTTTTGATATGGCAGTTGGTATTGACAACTTTGAAGCAGCTCGGCAGATGGTAATGGCAATGATTGAGCGTGGTTGCCAGCGGGTGATTTATCTTGGTGCGAGACAAGATGAAAGGACAATTATTCGTCTGGAGGGCTATGAAGCTGCAATGAAAAGCGCCGGGTTAAAGCCAGGTAAGATAATGACACCAGACAGCTCTTCTTACACATTAGGGGGGCAGTTACTGAATGAAGCACGAACAAAATATCCTGATGTTGATGGTCTATTCTGCACTAACGATGACCTCGCAATCGGAGCAATTTTCGAGTGCCAACGTCAAGGGATAGCTGTACCACATGATATTGCGATAGCTGGCTTTCATGGCCATGATGTTGGTCAGGTGATGACACCAAAACTTGCCAGTGTATTGACGTCTCGTGACTTATTGGGGCGGAGGGCTGCCGAATTATTAATGGCTCGGCTGAAGGGCGAACATTTACCGCAAAAAATGATTGATATCGGCTTTCAGTTATCTCTGGGAGAGAGTATCTAATCGGTCTGCTGGATTTGCGTTTTTTTGAACTCATTTGTGATGAATATCACATTTATATTTCCTGAATATTCCGTGTTGTTGCGAATTTCGTCTCTACTTCTGATAATGTTACCGATAACAGTTACCGGTAACATTTCGTGGATAAAATATCTACGTTGAGGAGTTTATATGAACGATGCCCAACATTCGAATCATGTTTTTGTGCTTATGGGGGTATCCGGTAGTGGTAAATCTGCTGTTGCCAGTGCTGTGGCCTATAAATTGGACTCTGCTTTTTTAGATGGTGATTTTTTACACCCAAGATCTAACATTAATAAGATGGCTGAAGGCTACGCACTGAATGATGAAGATCGTGAACCTTGGTTGAAATCACTGAATCATGCAATTTTTGCTATGCAACGCACAAACCCGGTTTCCCTGATTGTTTGCTCTGCTTTAAAAAAACATTACCGGGATATACTGCGTGATCGTAATAAGAATCTGTCATTTCTTTATATGAAAGGCGACTTTGATTTAATTGAAAGTCGATTGAAGGCACGTAAAGATCATTTTTTTAAATCTCAAATGTTGGTATCTCAGTTTGAGGTATTAGAAGAGCCGGGGAGTGATGAACAGGATGTTTATCTGGTTGACATTAGATCGTCTCTTGATGAAGTGATAAATCACTCGATAAGAATAATTAATAGTGTCATTTCAGGGGAAAAATAATGAGTACTTTAACCTTAGTGCTGACAGCGGTGGGTTCTGTTTTTTTACTGTTGTTTTTGGTGATGAAGGCCAGAATCCACGCTTTTGTTGCGTTAATACTGGTTTCTATGGGGGCGGGTGTTTTTTCTGGTATGCCACTGGATAAAATTGCTGAAACAATGCAAGAAGGAATGGGAGGAACGTTAGGTTTTCTGGCTATTGTTGTCGCACTGGGGGCGATGTTTGGTAAAGTTCTGCATGAAACAGGCGCACTGGATCAGATTGCGATTAAACTACTAAATAGTTTTGGTGAAAAGAATGCTCATTATTCATTGGGGATCGCTGGCCTGGTTTGTGCTTTGCCATTGTTCTTTGATGTAGCTATTGTTTTATTGATTGGTGTGGCGTTCGCGGTCGCGCGTCGTACTGGCGGTAATGTAGTGAAGCTGGTTATTCCTCTGTTTGCTGGTGTCGCCGCAGCAGCAGCATTTTTGTTACCTGGTCCAGCACCGATGTTGTTGGCTTCACAGATGAATGCTGATTTTGGCTGGATGATCTTGATCGGTATCAGTGCAGCGATTCCTGGGATGTTACTGGCGGGGCCAATCTTCGGTAATTTTATCAGTAAGTATGTCACTCTGGATTTGCCCGTGGATATAAGTGAGCCAAGCCTTGGTCAAGGTAAGATGCCATCTTTTGGTTTGAGTTTGTCACTGGTTCTGTTCCCTTTGGCTTTGGTTGGGTTAAAGGCTATTGGTGAGAATTTTGTTGAACAGGGTTCTGAGTTGTATCAGTGGCTTGAATTTATCGGTCATCCATTTTCTGCGATTTTGGTTGCTTGTTTGATTGCTATTTATGGTTTGGCAATTCGCCGTGGGATGAGTAAAGAAAAAGTGATGGATATTTGCTCTTCGGCTATTCAACCGGCTGGAATTATTTTATTGGTGACTGGGGCTGGTGGTGTATTCAAACAAGTATTAGTGGATTCTGGTGTTGGCCCTGCTTTGGGAAACGCATTGATTGGGGCGGGTCTGCCTATTGCATTAGCGTGTTTCATCCTTGCTGGTACAGTACGCGTTATTCAAGGTTCTGCAACTGTTGCCTGTTTGACAACTGTTGGTCTGATTTTGCCCGTTGTTGATCTTCTGGAATATTCTAGTGCCCAGCTTGCAGCTCTTTCAATTTGTATTGCGGGTGGTTCTTTGGTATTGAGCCATGTTAATGACTCAGGCTTTTGGTTATTTGGTAAATTTACTGGTGCAACAGAATCTCAAACACTGAAAACTTGGTCAATTATGGAAACTATTCTTGGAATAACAGGAGCCATTGTTGGAATGGTTTTCTTTGCCATGTTGTAATTCATATGAATTAGGAGATTGTATTAGATTAATACCGCCTTCCTTAGAAGGCGGCAAGATAAGTTAACTATTTGAAAATATTGCTGACATTAAAATAGTGTTCTTGCTAACGGGTGACGGTGGCACCAGCGATCTTTATAGGAGAAAGTAGGTTTGCCAATAGAATAGCGCATCGTTTTTTGATTCTGTTGGCAGAGCGTTGAAGCATTTTGAATATTTAACCACATGACAATGCTTCCAAGGCTGAGATTAGCGTATTCAGGATCGTATCCACCGTTTACTGCATCGAATGAAACCCATTGAGGGCTGTCTGATTTTATAACTAAATCGTAGGCTGCTGGGGTTCCATTGATAGTTAATACACATCCGTACAGATGTTGTTTGAGTTCGGTGTATAGTTCGGTTAATTTTCCTTTTTCTTCTTCACTGTGTTTTTTTTCCCACCGTTTTTCGTACAGTGTGGTGTAAATATCAACAAATTCCTGGCAGGTGAAATCATCAATTTGATGTATTTCTCCGCCTGCACGCTTAAATTTATTAATTTCATTACTCCGATTTCTTCTTGTTTTATAAGAAAAATCTTCTTTAGCAAGGCATATTGTTCGCTTGTTTAATCGGCCATAGTAGATGTTGACGAAGTTTTCTTTGTGCAGAGGCGATATGGTTTTTGACCTCCCAGGGATGATAGTTTTTAGATGTTTGGCAATAGGGAAGAGAATTTCATCGTAACTGAAAAAATAGTAGTCCTTTTGGTGACTTGCTGCCAGATGATGATCTTTACATGTAAAGTATGCCCCTTCGATAACGTTTTCTATTTGTGGATTTTCTTTGACATAAAAGATAAAACTATTGCCAAATTTTTCATTTAAAAAACGTACAATATCTGGATGAGTAGATATTCCACCACCATAGAGAGAATACGCTTGTTGGTAACGTTCGAAACTACATTCTTTCCAGCCGGAGATGAGCCTTTTTATAGAGCTGAGAGGATACTTTTTGGGAAAAATCATATTTTAAATACTCTTTTTAACGCTATGTTTTACACATGGTATAAACTTATTTTCAACGCATTAAATACAACAAAAAAGATAGTTTGTCTTTATTAAATGGGTTTCTTATGAGCTCATATATATTGTAAATCTAAGATTATAAGTTTAATTTTTCTGTACTAAAAACAAGATAAGTATTTAGTACTATTCCCAATCAAGCCTTATTGTTGCTTATTGACCGAGAACATCTATTAACTGTTGATATAAAGCTTCAGCACTGCGCTCATAACCTGCGGCTGAAAGGTGAACATAATCAGGACGAGCAAGATCTTGTTGCGCCCAGCGCCTAATTGAGCATTTTCCACCCATATATGCACGCCAGTTCCAGAATAGTGTGTGCTGATCTTGAGCGACTTTTTGTTGAGTATGGATGATATTATCCAACATTGTTGGTTGTTGTGCTATACAACTTGTAAATTGGTTGTTTTTCAAAGAATCACCTGGCCCAATGATAAGGATAACTGTTTGTGGTAACTGATTACGAATCTGTTTTATCTTAGTTTCCAGTTGCTGGCGATAGCTTGATAAACCCAGCGAATGATTAAATGCCTCATTTGTGCCATAAGCGAGGATCACCATATCAGGATGCATTTGAACTAATGTATCAATCCATTTTGGCTGCCATTTATCCATCATATTAATAGTTGCACCATTAATACCCAAGGCAGATAACATAATACCTGGTTGTTTACGTTTGATAAACCAGCCGCCTAATTTTAACTGATTATTTTGTATCGCCATAATATTAACTGGGAATGTAACTGATTCTTCAGTAGAAAATTGCCAGTGATCATGGGTTGCCGGTAATTTTAGTATTCGTTTGGTTGCAGATTGTACCAGAATCTGAGCATCACCCGATGCTTGGTATAACGTTTTGAGTTGATAGCGATCATGGGATGGTACAAACAGTCTTAGAATTAATTGACTTATTTGGCTATTGGGTTCTGCAATTGCACCGCCGATAGGAAAATCAGGCCGATTATCTTTGCGGCTGGTGGTGAGTTTCCATTGCTGCTTATCATCGGTCATACTGATCATAGCGTTACGTTGACCAGGTACATTAATTGGGCTAACAAAACCAATCCCTGCATCGCCAAAACGTTGTTGCAATAAAGAGCGAAGCTTGCCGGTAAAAAAGTCTGCGGCAGTATGAGAATCTCCTATCTGAACAAAATGCAGTTGATTATGGCGGCTGTTGTGAAGTTTATCCGCCAGTAAAGCTAAATTCGGTTCACCAAAGTCTATTAGCTGTTGGTTCTCTTTTGCAGACTGTTGTGTTGGCAACGGCAATGGCTTTTGTTTATGGCACGATATCAAACTTAAAGAGAGTGTGATGACCAGACTAATGCCAGCAGATTGATATCGTCGACGAAGTTGTTTAACTATTTTCATTTTGTTTAGCTGGTTCCTGAATAAATTTAATCAATGAAAATATGTTATCTGAGATAGTTTGTTGGCCTTTCAAGCTAAAGTGTATACCATCACCGCTTCTGAGTTTAATTTTGTTACTATTGTCGCCGACATAATCGGAATAATCATTTGCATGATATTTGAAAATATCATTAACAGAAACATAGATTTCTCCGGCTTTCGTTACTTCCGATTGATATAAGGATCTCAGATATTTCATGCTGGCAGAAAGTTTTTTCTGTCGCATATTGGGAGGAGCAACCCAGATAATATCAGCCCCGTGGTTACGTGCTGCGGTAAGGACCATTTCGATACGCTGGCGATAGAGGTTTTCCCAATCAGGGCTGGCGAATTTCAGGTAGATGTTTCCATGTTTTGGTGGCATATCCCAGGGATCATTTGGCCCCAAAAAAATAACAACTAGCTTGATATCATGGTTGGCTTCCAGTGTTTTATTGATAGTTTCCGGCCAATTAAAAAAACTGGGATAAGCAAGCCCAGTACTTTGTTTGCTGAGATTAATACTTGAAATACTGTAATCCCGGTAGAGCCGACGTTTCAGATGGGGAGCGATGCCCTGCATCATTGAATCTCCAGCAAACAGCACTTTATCTTTGGCTGTCAGTGTCACGTTGGTTTTAGCGATAACCGTGCTGGGGGAAACATTATTTCTTAAATTATGGGGTATTGGTGAATTAACAGGATGAGTATGGGGAGATTTCTGTAATAACTCAGGGAAAATTGCAGGCAGATTTGTAACAGGAGAGGGATAACCACTCAGGAGCTTGAGTCCAATTTGAAAATCCACAGGCAGTGTGATATCAGCTTCCTGGCGAGTTCGCTGATGGTTGCTACTGTTATTACTGGTAGTATGTGACATGAAAGCTTCCCCCGCAGCGAGTACACCTTGTTCCAGATTATCACCGAAATCCCAGAGCGGATGGCCTTGCAAAGTCGCCCAAAGACTTTGCTGGTGATATTCTTGTTGCCAGAATCTATCCAGTGAACGATGATTTAGCCAGATTAACAGTAGGCTAGTTAATATTACGATAAAAATAACTTGCCCGGCCGTTTTTAGATTAGATTTGAATTCAGAAATTGGCATAAATGAATCCTGGTATTCCTTGTGGTGAAATCATAAATACCAAAGTCAGAATAATCGCTAATGGTATTGGGTAGCATATCCATGAAATCTGAGAATACATTTTCTCAACCATTATTTTTAGATTAATCAGCCACGGATAAATAATAAAGAGTCCCCAGAACATCAGTAACAACCCACTATTGGCTATTATCGAGTGAAATAAATTTGATGATATCAATTGATTTAATAATATTAGTGCATCATCTAGAGTAGGACAACGGAAGAAAACCCATGCCAGACAGACAAAGTGGAAAGTGATGATTCTGGATAAAAATGAAATGACTGGATTTTGGGGAATATTTTGATTTTTTTTGTCTATTGGGGGAAATAACTGATGTTTAGCATTGAGGATTATTAATCCCAATCCATGAATAGCTCCCCAGATAATGAAATTAATTCCGGCTCCATGCCATAACCCAGAGATTACCATAGCAACAAACAAATTAAGATTTTTACGTACAAATCCTTTCTTATTACCACCAAGAGGAATATAGACATAATCACGGATAAATTCAGATAAACTGATATGCCAACGGCGCCAGAAGGCTTGTAAGTTTTCAGCCAGATAAGGGGCATTGAAGTTTTCAGGTACTCTGAATCCAAGGAGTAGTGCTAATCCAGTAACAAGATTGGTATAACCAGAAAAATTAAAATAGATATGCCAGGCATAGGCATAGATACTAACCAAGATTTGCCCTGCATTGTAGCTGACGGGATCATCAAAAACTGGATTAACATAATTTTCGGATAAATAAGAGCTGAACAAAAATAGTTTGGTTATTGCCAATGTAATTAATAATATGGCTCTTGATGGTTCAATGATCACTCTTGATGATATCTGGATTTGAGGCAGGAAATCTTTAGCTCGGTTTATTGGTCCGGCAACAATACTCGGAAAAAAGCATAGATATAAAGCGACATCAGGAAATGATGCTTTGGGTATTTCTTTTCTTGCGACAGCAACGACATAGCTGACGGAATGAAATGCATAAAAAGATAAACCCAAAGGGACGAGTAGTGTTAGTACGGGTAAATCTATGGACAAGCCAAATTTGGCAAACGCTTGTTGGAGACTTTCTTGAAAGAAAGAATAATATTTGAATAGAGTGAAACACCCCAGAATACCTATTGTCAGGATAGTAAACGTGATGCGGTTGGATAGAAATTTGCTGGCTATGTTTGTTAAAAGATAAATAAATAGCGTATAGCCAAATAGGATGCTGGTGAAAAGCGGATTAAAGGAAAAGACAAACAGATAACTTGCGATTATCAGCAGGTAGTTTTGTGTTTTCGCATGTTTTTGTAGCATCCAATACAAGAGAAAGAAAGCAACAAAGGAACCAATAAACTCAAAAGAAAAGAAATTCATATTAAACTCTGGTCAATCATTTTATCTCAATACAGGTTAATATTGAAGGATATTATAGTATTTAATCTAAACATTCTATCAATGAAAAGAACAAATGGGTGGATATAAGAAAATCATCCATTCCATAGTGACTGCCTGTCCCAATAGGGCTATTTTATTCACCCTTCTTTGCCATAAAGAGCGAACCCGGACAGTGCTCAGACAAAAGCACGAGCTTTTGAACGCACTGTAGTGCGGCCCGTAGGGCGAGCGAAGCGAGTCATCCTCACGTACTACGTGTACGTTCCGGTTTTTCCGCGCTGTCCGTGTTCACGGTTCATTGATAAGAATAGCTTGCAACAAGCAACAATTACGCCTATTGAGATTGGCACTTAGTTATAGCAACGGATGATATTGGTACTTAACACAAGATATTCATGCTAATGACTTATTTAGGCCCTTAGTCGTGATCGTTTTTAGCTAACTTCTGCGCCTGAGTAATAAGCCCTTTATTGCTGTTAAATACTTTGTGCAGGTAGTTGTTGTAAGTCGAACCCAATTGTGAATATCCTTCAAGATTATCAATCAATTTGCTGGTATTTAGTGATTTCTGAAGGCTTCTCTGCTTGGCGCGTGAAGCACGTAATGATTCATAAGCGTTATGGGTGTTCATATTTCTCATATAGGCTTTGACCGAATCATTGATAGTCGGATAGGCGGAATAACCTTTTATCTTACCTTGGGTTTTCTTACAGTTATTACCGCAACGCATACCAAATAAGTTGTTATTCTGTTGTGCAAGCTTAGATGTTCCCCAACCAGATTCTGTTGCGGCCTGAGTGGCAACAAAATGGGTTGGGATGATGTCAACACGACTTAGTAGCTTGTTCCAGTTAACTTTTTTAGGCGAGCTGCTACAGCTCACGTTGTAGTTTTTACAAATTTGTTGCAGGCGCTTGATGTCCTGTATAGACCAATGCTTGGCATTTTGGTGTTCCAGTAGCCATTTCCGTTCCTGCATAATTTGTTGATTGTGTTGATCAATCACAGGGACAACAACATTTAAAAACGCTTTCTTACGTAGGGTGCCCGAAGGGTATTTTCGCAAATCTGGCAAATTGCTTTGCATGCCATTGTGAGAATACTCTATGCTTTTAGCTGTGCTAGTTGAAGCATGACTAAAAGCGGAAAACAATAGTGAGATAAAGAAAGCGAAGATGGCAGTTGTCCTCGTCGTTTGAGAGGGCATTGCTTTTCCTCGTTTGCTCTGAATAAAAAACAGGCTGATATTAGCAAAATAAATCCAGCATAGCCAGAGTTATTAGTGATTCATAAATATATTTTCTGTAATGAAAATTATTATTTTGCTAATTTGTTCTGTGGTTTTTTATTAATTTATATATGGTTATGTGCTGTTTGTGTACAAAATATTGCCTGTCTAGGTTGAATTATTCATCAGATATGATCATGATTTTTGAGTTAATTTTGTGCCTGTAAGTCGCTTTATCAAAAGAAAAGTGATTTGTAAACCAGCTAGTATAATATCGGAAGTGATTGAACTTAGTTTTATATAGTACTGTTAATTATAGTACTGCCAATCGTAAGAACACCGCAGCGAGTAATAAACTAATTGATATTAATATTGCCGTTATAAGAATAAGTATCATTTTCATAAAAAGGTAACCTGTTACCGATATGGTCTCTTTCCTCTATGAGTTAAAACTAAGTCGTATCTGTCAGGCTTGAGCTAATTTCATAATAGAGTCATTGTTATTGGTACGGTGCAGGATATTCGATATGGTTCTAAATGTTAAGTTAAAATAAGTAACAATGTGTTACAAATATTTATTCCGAGTGATATTGTAATAATATAATAATGGGGGTGTATATAAGAATAAAAAAATTTTAATAATTTATTTGTTGAGGCAGATTCGACTAATAAGTGCAATTTTTCAGAAGGGCGGTCAGTTGCTATAGTAGGCATCTTTCTCGCCAAAGGAAAATGCACTATGGCCTATACACAACTGACCGAAA
>NZ_JBHFKV010000083.1:0-10820 GCF_042879355.1 Photorhabdus sp. RM71S
TTCGGTCAGTTGTGTATAGGCCATAGTGCATTTTCCTTTGGCGAGAAAGATGCCTACTATAGCAACTGACCGCCCTTCTGAAAAATTGCACTTATTAGTCGAATCTGCCCACAATTGATATTTACCATAACTTAACTTCTCTGTTTTCTCATTACGCATAAATCATGATGTACACAACAACCGCTTATTCCCTCCAGCTTTGTTCAAAAAACAATTGCAAATTTTGCGGCTGCTTTTTTTGCAACAGCTATTTGAAGAAAACAGTGACATAGTGATTATCCTCATCTTTCTATAGAACGGAATCATTCTCTTATTGTATCGATGGTACAGAGAGCACACGGATGTTTCATTTACCTTATGATTTAAAAGGAATAAACATGAACTCATACGTGAAAGAGATACCTGATGCATTGCAAAGCCAGTGTGGTATTCATTGTCTGACCGATATTTGTCTCTATTCTTTTAATGAATTCCGCCAGCAAGTCTCTGATCATCTCTCTTGGTCAGAGACCAACCGCTTATATCGTGATGCACAACAGGAACAAAAAGAGAATCAATTATATGAAGCACGTATTCTCAAACGCGCTAACCCACAGTTACAAAATGCAGTGCACCTCGGTATTACCCTCCCTCATGCTGAATTGCGAAGCTACAATAATGAATTCGGTAGCCGAGCCAGCCAATATGTGGCACCGGGTTCAGTTTCCTCTATGTTCTCCCCCGCAGCTTATTTAACTGAACTCTATCGTGAAGCGCGTAATTTACATGCCAGCGACTCCGTTTATCATCTGGATGAACGCCGCCCAGATCTCCAATCAATGGAGCTCAACCAGAAAAATATGGACACTGAGCTTTCCACTCTTTCTCTGTCCAATGAAATTTTGTTGAAAGGAATTAAAGCTAATAAGTCTAATCTGGACAGCGATACTAAAGTGATGGAAATGTTATCCACTTTCCGTCCTTCCGGTACGATACCTTATCATGACGCTTACGAAAATGTGCGTAAAGCTATCCAATTACAAGATCCTCAACTTGAGCAATTTCAGAAATCACCCGCTGTTACTGAATTAATGCATCAAGCTTCACTATTAGGGATTGATAACTCTATCTCGCCGGAATTGTTTAATATCCTGACGGAAGAGATTACCGAGGCTAATGCAGAGGAAATTTATAAAAAGAATTTTGGCGATATTGACCCTACCTGGTTGGCAATGCCAGAATATCTGAAAAGTTATTATAATTTTAGTGATGAAGAGCTTAGCCAATTCATTCACAAATATCCAGATAATGAACTCAATACTCAGAAAATACATTTACTAAAAATCAATAAAATTATTTTATTATCACGAACCGTAAACCTGCCATTTTTAAAAATAGATGAAATTATTCCAGAACAGAGTATTAATCCAACGGTATTAGGAAAAATCTTTCTAGTTAAATACTATATGAAGAAATACAACATTGATACTGAAACTGCCTTAATACTATGTAACGCACCTATTTCACAGCATTCCTATCGTAATCAACCTAGCCAATTTGATCTCCTATTTAATACCCCACCACTCAACGGGCAATATTTTGCTGTTGGAAATACCGACATTGACTTAAATCTGAATAGCACCAATAATTGGCACAAAACAGTACTTAAACGTGCTTTTAATGTCGATGATATTTCTCTTTATCGATTGCTCCATATTGCTAATCATGAAAATAAAGATGGAAAAATTGCTAATAATATAAAGAATCTTTCCAATCTTTATATGACTAAACTACTGGCCGATATTCATCAATTAACGATTGATGAACTGTATTTGCTACTGATGACTATCGGTGAAGATAAGAGAGATCTCTATACAATTGATGATGAAAACTTACAGGAACTGATTAACAAACTCGATACCCTAAGCAATTGGTTGCATACACAAAAGTGGAGTGTCTATCAGTTATTTTTAATGACCACCACCAACTATGACAAAACGCTAACGCCTGAAATTCGAAACTTACTAAATACGGTCTACAATGGTTTGCAGAATTTTGACAAAGAGAAAACAGATCTTCTGGCTGCCATAGCACCTTATATTGCCGCAACGCTACAATTACCGTCTGAAAATGTCGCACATTCTATTCTTCTCTGGGCTGATAAGATAAAACCAAGCGAAAATAAAATAACGGCAAAAAAATTCTGGAACTGGTTACAAAATAAAGACATTTCAGAATTATCAAAACCACCAGAAATGCAGGAACAAATTATTCAATACTGTCACTGTCTGGCACAATTGACAATGATTTATCGTTCTTCCGGCATTAACGAAAACGCTTTCCGTCTCTTTATCGAAAAGCCAACTATTTTTGGCATTTCTGATGAACCTGATAAAGCGATACCAGCCCATAATGCACCAACATTAATCATCCTAACCCGCTTTGCCAATTGGGTTAATTCCCTAGGTGAAAAAGCCTCCTCTATTCTAACGGCTTTTGAAAATAAAACCTTAACCGCTGAACAATTAGCTAACTCCATGAATATTGATGTTAATTTACTGGAACAAGCCAATATTCAAGCACAAAATTACAACCAAGTTACTAAAGAAAATGCATTCTCCAATTGGCAATCTATCAACATTATTCTGCAATGGGCCAATGTAGCCAGTAATTTGAATATCTCCCCACAAGGTATTTCATCCCTGATAGCATTGGATTATATACAACCGACTCAAAAAACACCGACCTATGCCCAATGGGAAAGCGCAGCTATGGTATTAACTGCCGGGTTAGATCCCCAACAAACTCATACCCTGCACGTATTCCTAGATGAATCTCGCAGTACTGCATTAAGCAATTACTATATTGGCAAGATCGCTAATCGGGCAGCATCAATTAAAAGCCGTGACGATCTATACCAATATTTACTGATTGATAATCAAGTTTCCGCTGCAATAAAAACTACACGTATTGCCGAAGCCATTGCCAGTATCCAATTGTATGTCAACCGGGCGCTGGAAAATGTAGAAACCCACGCCGTTTCTGATGTTATAACCCGTCAATTTTTTATCGATTGGGATAAATATAATAAACGTTACAGCACCTGGGCTGGCGTTTCACAATTAGCCTACTATCCTGAAAATTATATCGATCCGACGATGCGTATCGGGCAAACGAAAATGATGGATACGCTACTACAATCCGTCAGCCAGAGCCAATTAAATGCCGATACAGTAGAAGACGCATTTAAATCTTACCTAACCTCATTTGAACAAGTCGCTAATTTGGAAGTCATTAGTGCGTATCATGACAATGTTAATAATGACCAAGGGCTAACCTATTTTATCGGACACAGTAAAACAGAAGTTAATCAATATTACTGGCGCAGCGTCGATCACAGTAAATTCAATGACGGTAAATTCTCCGCCAATGCCTGGAGTGAATGGAATAAAATTGACTGCGCAATTAATCCCTACCAAAGCACCATCCGCCCAGTTATCTATAAATCCCGCTTATATCTGATTTGGCTGGAACAAAAGGAAACAGCTAAACAAGATAAGGATAATAAAGTCATTACTGACTATTGCTATGAATTAAAATTGGCTCATATTCGTTATGATGGTACCTGGAATGTGCCAATCACTTTTGATGTAAATGAAAAAATACTCGCTTTAAAACTGACAAAGTCTCAAGCTCCCGGACTCTATTGCGCAGGTTATCAAGGGGAAGATACCTTGCTGGTAATGTTTTATAGAAAAGAAGATGAATTAGATGATTATAAAACTGCGCCAATGCAAGGATTATATATTTTCTCCGATATGTCTTCCAAAGACATGACCAATGAACAATGTAACTCTTATCGAAATAACGGTTATACACATTTCGATACTAATAGTGTCATAAGAATAAATAACCGATATGCAGAAGATTATGAAATCCCTTCATTGATGAATCATAGCAATAGCCATGATTGGGGGGAATATAATCTCAGCCAAGTATACGGCGGAAGTATAGTTATCAATTACACAGTTGCCTCAAGTGATTTAAAAATCAATATTTCACCAAAATTAAGAATAATCCATGATGGAAAAGAAGGTCGAGAGCGCATTCAGTGCAATCTAATAAAGAAATATGGCAAATTGGGTGATAAATTCATTATTTATACCAGTTTGGGAATCAATCCGGATAATTCATCAAATAAATTCATGTTTTATCCAGTCTATCAATATAGTAGAAACACTAGTGAGCTTAATCAAGGGAGACTACTATTCCACCGAAACACCAATTATTCATCTAAAGTAGGAGCTTGGATTCCTGGAGCAAGACGTTCTCTTACTAATTCAAATGCGACCATTGGTGATGATTATGCAGAAGACTCTCTGAATAAACCGGATGATCTTAAGCAATACATCTATATGACTGACAGTAGAGGGACTGCTACTGATGTCTCAGGGCCAGTAGATATCAACACAGCAATTTCTTCTGAAAAGGTTCAAGTTACAATCAATGCCGGCAAAGAATACTCTCTTACGGCGAATAAGGATGTCTCCGCTCAACCATCACCTAGCTTTGAAGAAATGTGTTACCAATTTAATACTCTCGAAATAGATGGCTCTAATCTGAATTTTACTAACAATTCAGCCAGTATTGATGTCACGTTTACCGCACTGGCAGATGATGGGCGCAAACTGGGTTATGAAAGTTTCAGTATCCCAGTTACCCGAAAGGTTAAAACCGATAACGCACTAACTCTTTTTCATAATGAAAACGGTGCTCAATATATGCAATGGGGAGCCTATCACGTTCGCCTTAATACCCTATTTGCTCGCCAATTAGTTGAACGCGCCACAACAGGTATTGATACGATTCTCAGTATGGAAACTCAGAATATTCAGGAACCGATGATGGGAATAGGGGCTTATGTAGAACTCGTTATGGATAAATATGATCCTGATATCCACGGTACTAATAAATCATTTAAGATTATGTATGGTGATATTTTTAAATCAGGCGATTATTTTCCCATTTATCTAGGAACATTAAGCGATACTACACAAACAATTGTAAGATTATTCTTACCTCGCTTCGATGATGCTTATGGAGACAAAAACAATCTCTATGTTTACGCAGTTTATCAAAAAGTGGAAACAAATTTCATTCGATTTGTTAAAAAAGATAATAATGAACCCGCTATATTCGACACTACCTATAAGAACACGACTTTCCCAGGGCTTGTATCAGCCAGAGTAATACCAACTTTCACGGAACCAATGGATTTCAGCGGCGCCAACAGCCTCTATTTCTGGGAGCTGTTCTACTATACCCCAATGCTGGTTGCTCAGCGTTTACTACATGAACAAAACTTTGATGAAGCTAACCGTTGGCTGAAATATGTCTGGAGTCCAGCTGGCTATATTATTCGTGGCCAAATTAAAAACTATCACTGGAATGTGCGCCCGTTACTGGAAAATACCAGTTGGAACAGTGATCCTTTGGATTCCGTCGATCCTGACGCGGTGGCACAGCACGATCCAATGCACTATAAAGTAGCCACCTTTATGCGCACTCTCGATCTACTGATGGCACGCGGCGATCATGCCTATCGCCAACTGGAGCGGGATACGCTGAACGAGGCCAAAATGTGGTATATGCAGGCGCTGCACCTATTAGGTGAGAAACCTTATCTGCCGCTGAGTTCTGCATGGAATGATCCACGTCTGGACAATGCCTCAGACACAACCACACAAAAAGCATATTCCTACGCAATAACCACTCTACGGCAAGGCACGCAAATACCATCATTATCATTGCGCTCCGCTAATACCCTGACCGATCTTTTCCTGCCACAAATCAACGACGTTATGCTGAGCTACTGGAACAAACTGGAACTGCGCCTGTATAACTTGCGTCATAATCTCTCCATCGATGGTCAACCGCTCTATCTGCCGATGTATGCCACACCGGCCAATCCGAAAGCGTTACTCAGCGCTGCCGTTGCTACGTCTCAAGGCGGCGGCTCGCTTCCACAGCCATTTATGTCACTGTGGCGCTTCCCGCATATGCTAGAAAATGCCCGTAGCATGGTCACTCAACTCACACAGTTCGGTTCCACGTTGCAAAATATTATTGAACGCCAAGATGCTGAGGCCCTAAATGCTCTGCTGCAAAATCAAGCCAAAGAGCTGATATTAACGACGCTAAGCATTCAGGACAAAACCATCGAAGAAATAGATGCTGAAAAAACCGTGCTGGAAAAATCCAAAGCCGGAGCAAAATCGCGCTTTGACAACTACAGCAAATTATACGACGAAGATGTCAACGCCGGTGAGCGTCAAGCTCTGGATATGCGAATAGCTTCCCAAAGTATTACCGCCGGATTGAAAGGCTTGCATATGGCTGCTGCCGCACTGGAGATGGTACCTAATATCTACGGCTTTGCGGTCGGGGGAACGCGCTTTGGGGCAATTGCCAATGCCATTGCTATTGGTGGCGGGATCGCCGCAGACGGTCTATTAATTGAAGCGGAGAAAGTCTCTCAATCTGAAATATGGCGCCGTCGCCGTCAAGAGTGGGAAATCCAGCGTAATAATGCCGAAGCAGAGATGAAACAAATCGATGCTCAACTCAAATCGCTAACGGTACGCCGCGAAGCAGCCGTATTACAGAAAACCAGCCTGAAAACCCAACAGGAACAAACTCAAGCACAATTGGCCTTCCTGCAACGAAAATTCAGCAATCAAGCGCTATACAACTGGTTACGTGGTCGGTTAGCTGCCATTTATTTCCAATTTTACGATTTAGTCGTCGCCCGTTGTTTGATGGCAGAACAAGCTTACCGTTGGGAAACTAACGATTCCTCTGCACGCTTTATTAAACCGGGAGCCTGGCAAGGAACCTATGCTGGCCTGCTCGCTGGTGAAACTTTAATGTTAAATCTGGCACAAATGGAAGATGCCCATCTGAAACAAGAGCAACGCGCACTGGAAGTGGAACGCACGGTTTCTCTGGCGCAGGTGTACCAATCCTTAGGGGAAAAAAGCTTTGCTTTGAAAGATAAAATTGAAGCGTTGCTACAAGGAGGTAAAGAGACTGCTGCCGGTAACGACGGCAATCAATTGAAATTAACCAGCAATACGCTATCCGCGACACTAACCCTGCAAGACCTGAAACTCAAAGATGATTACCCAGATGACATGCAGTTAGGCAAAACACGCCGCATTAAACAAATTAGTGTCTCCTTACCGGCACTATTGGGACCATATCAAGATGTTCAAGCTGTTCTGTCTTATGGTGGCGACGCCACCGGCTTAGCTAAAGGTTGTAAAGCCTTGGCGCTCTCCCACGGCCTGAATGACAACGGTCAGTTTCAGCTCGATTTCAACGATGGCAAATTCCTACCGTTTGAAGGGATCGATATTAATGACAAGGGGACATTAACGCTAAGTTTCCCCAATGCCACCAGTAAACAAAAAACCATATTACAGATGCTGACCGATATTATTCTGCACATTCGTTACACTATTCTCGAATAACCATCACCTGCAACAGGCCCTAATCAGGGCCTGTCATTAAAAATCATTTTACGTACCACCGTTATTTCAATTACCTCAATAGAAAAATTATCCTTATTATGTAAAAGGACTGAATTCAATTAACATAACAAAGGAAGTAAATGATGAAAAACATTGACCCAAAACTTTATCACCATACGCCTACCGTCAGTGTTCACGATAACCGTGGACTCGCTATCCGTAATATTAGTTTTCACCGCGCTACCGCAGAAACAAATACCGATACCCGTATTACCCGCCATCAATATAATGCCGGCGGATATTTGAACCAAAGCATTGATCCTCGCCTGTATGACGCCAAACAGACTAACAACGCCGTACAACCGAATTTTATCTGGCTGCATAATTTGACCGGCAATATCCTGCGAACAGAGAGCATCGATGCAGGCCGAACAATTACCCTCAACGATATTGAAGGTCGCTCGGTATTAACCATCAACGCAACCGGTGTCCGCCAAAACCACCTTTATGAAGATAACACCCTACCCGGTCGCCTGCTCGCTATCACCGAACAAGCACAGACAGAAGAGAAAACGACCGAGCGCCTTATCTGGGCCGGCAATACGCCGCAGGAAAAAGAACACAACCTTGCTGGTCAGTGTGTCCGCCATTACGATACCGCAGGGCTCACTCAACTCAACAGCCTTGCCCTGACCGGTGCCGTTTTATCACAATCTCAGCAACTGCTCGTCGATAACCAAGATGCCGATTGGACAGGTGAAGACCAAAGCCTCTGGCCGCAAAAACTGAGTAGTGATGTCTATACCACCCAAAATAGAACCGATGCCTCCGGGGCTTTACTTAGCCAAACCGATGCCAAAGGCAACATTCAGCGGCAAGCCTATGATGTGGCCGGGCAGTTAAAAGGTTGTTGGTTAACATTAAAAGGTCAGGCCGAACAAGTGATTACCAAATCGCTGACCTACTCCGCCGCCGGACAAAAATTACGCGAAGAGCACGGTAACGGGGTTATCACCGAATACAGCTATGAACCGGAAACTCAGCGGCTTATCGGCATTACCACTCGCCGTCCATCAGACACTAAGGTGTTGCAAGACCTACGCTATCAATATGATCCAGTAGGCAATGTGATCAATATCCGTAACGATGCGGAAGCTACCCGCTTTTGGCGTAATCAGAAAGTGGTCCCGGAGAATAGCTATACCTATGATTCTCTGTATCAGCTTATCAGTGCCGCCGGGCGTGAAATGGCCAATATTGGTCAGCAAAATAACCAGCTTCCCTCTCCTGCGCTACCTGCTGATAACAACACCTACACTAACTATACTCGTACCTATAGTTATGACCGTGGCGGCAATTTGACGAAAATTCAGCATAGTTCACCAGCCACGCAAAATAACTACACGACGGATATAACGGTTTCAAATCGCAGCAACCGTGCAGTACTCAGCACACAGACCGGAGATCCAACCCAAGTTGATGCCTTATTTGATGCGGGAGGCCATCAAACCAACTTGCTATCCGGTCAAGTTCTAACTTGGACACCACGAGGCGAATTGAAACAAGCCAACAGTGCCGCGGGAAACGAATGGTATCGCTACGATAGCAACGGCATACGACAGCTAAAAGTGAATGAACAACAAACTCAGAATATCCCGCAACAACAAAGGGTAACTTATCTACCGGGGCTGGAAATACGTACAACCCAACATGGCAGCACCACCATAGAATATTTGCAAGTTATCACACTCGGTAAAGCCGGTCGCGCGCAAGTCCGAGTATTGCATTGGGAGAACGGTAAACCAGAAGATATCAACAACAATCAACTTCGTTACAGCTACGATAATCTTATTGGTTCCAGCCAACTTGAATTAGATAGCGACGGGCAAATTATTAGTGAGGAAGAGTATTATCCATTTGGCGGTACAGCGCTGTGGGCAGCAAGGAATCAAATTGAATCTAGCTATAAAACCATTCGCTATTCAGGTAAAGAACGGGATGCTACCGGGCTGTATTATTACGGCTACCGTTATTACCAACCGTGGGCGGGCAGATGGTTAAGTGCAGACCCGGCAGAAACAATTGATGGACTGAATTTATATCGCATGGTGAGAAATAATCCGGTGACACAATTTGATGTTCAGGGATTATCACCAGCCAACAGAACAGAAGAAGCGATAATAAACCAGGGTTCCTTTACAGGAATGGAAGAAGCCGTTTATAAAAAAATGGCAAAATCTCAAACCTTCAAACGTCAAAGGGTTATCGCTGCCCAAACAGAGCAAGAAGCCCATGAATTATTGACCAACAATCCCGGTGTAGATATTAGCCCAATTAAAAACTACACCACAGATAGCTCGCAAATTAATGCCGCGATAAGAGAAAACCGTATTACGCCGGCAGTAGAAAATTTAGATTCCACATTATCTTCCCTACAAAATAGACAAATGCGGATAACTTATCGAGTGATGACCTATGTAGATAATTCCACGCCATCACCTTGGCACTCGCCACAGGAAGGAAATAGTATCAATGTTGGTGATATCGTTTCAGATAACGCTTATTTATCAACATCAGCCCATCGTGGTTTTCTGAGTTTTGTCCACAAAAAAGAAACCAGTGAAACTCGATATGTCAAAATGGCATTTTTAACGAATGCTGGTGTCAATGTCGCCGCCGCATCTAAGTATAATAATGCTAGCGAAGAGCAAGTATTTAAGATGGATTTAGATGATTCGAGGAAAGGCTTCGTTGAAAAATTGAAAATAAGAGCCAGTGGACCACAAGCTGGACAAGCGGAAATATTGCTCCCGAGAGAAACACCATTCGAGGTTATTTCAATGAGACATCAAGGTAGAGATACCTATGTATTATTACAAGATATTAATCAATCGGCTGCCACTCATAGGAATGTACGTAATACTTATACAGGCAACTTGACGTCATCCAGAGCAAATTGAGTTGGGTAAAATAGCCATTAATTAATATAGTAATAGAAAATCCCCTGAAAAAATATTTTAGGGGATTTAATGATTTTACCGAAAACCATAAGAAGAAATTTACTTCATAATTCCCTTGCTTATTTTAATTACATAAAAAACAATAAATATTCTAGCTATAAAAATAATTAACAAAGCCTTCCGCAATCTATCCATTTAATCTATTTCTAAATAATTAAATCAGAAATAAATAAATTCAATGGGTAGATTCACATAATAAGTGCAACATCGTTAATCTGGAAGTAAACATGTTCGTATTCCCTTAAATAATTCATTCGGTGTTTTCCCACCCCGTGTTTTTCGGGGGCGA